>CALEDU010000058.1 GCA_937949455.1 uncultured Tepidimonas sp.
GAGAAGGTCGAGGACATCCAGGTCGTCTCCACCGGCTCGCTCGGGCTCGATCTGGCGCTGGGCGTCGGCGGCCTGCCGCGCGGCCGCGTGATCGAGATCTACGGCCCCGAGTCGTCGGGCAAGACGACGCTGACGCTGCAAGTCATTGCCCAGACGCAAAAACAGGGCGGGATTTGTGCCTTCGTCGATGCCGAGCATGCGCTGGATGTGCAATACGCGCAAAAGCTCGGGGTGGACCTGTCCAACCTGCTGATCAGCCAGCCCGACACCGGTGAGCAGGCGCTGGAGATCGTCGACAGCCTGGTGCGCTCCGGCGCGGTCGATCTGATCGTGGTGGACTCGGTGGCGGCGCTCACCCCCAAGGCCGAAATCGAAGGCGACATGGGCGACAGCCTGCCGGGCCTGCAGGCGCGCCTGATGAGCCAGGCGCTGCGCAAGCTCACCGCCACCATCAAGAAGACCAACTGCATGGTCATCTTCATCAACCAGATCCGCATGAAGATCGGCGTGATGTTCGGCAGCCCCGAGACCACCACCGGCGGCAACGCGCTCAAGTTCTACGCTTCGGTGCGCATCGACATCCGCCGCACGGGCTCCATCAAGAAGGGCGAGGAGGTCATCGGCAGCGAAACCAAGGTCAAGGTCGTCAAAAACAAGGTCGCCCCGCCGTTCAAGACGGCCGACTTCGATATCCTCTATGGCGAAGGCATCAGCCGCGAGGGCGAGATCGTCGACCTGGGCGTGCAGCACAAGGTGATCGAAAAATCCGGTGCCTGGTACGCCTACCAAGGCGAAAAAATTGGCCAGGGGCGCGAGAACGCGCGCGAGTTTCTGAAGGAAAACCCCGAGCTGGCGCGCGACATCGAGAACAAAATCCGGGCGGCCGTCGGCGTGGCGGCCCTGCCGCCAGCGGCGCACGGCGAGGTGGAGCCGGACTTGTCGGCGCTGGACGAGGTGTGAAGCCGTGAAGGCCGCCGCCCCGACGCTCAAGGCGCGCGCGCTGCGCCTGCTGGCGCGGCGCGACTATACGCGCCACGAGCTGGCCCAGCGGCTGGCACCGCACGCCGCCGACGCCGACGAGCTGCAGGCGGTATTGGAGCATTGCGCGCAGTGCGGCTGGCTGGACGAGGCGCGCGCGCTGGAGTCGCACCTGAACCGCCGCGCCGGCGCGCGCGGCCGCGCCTGGCTGCAGGCCGAACTGCGTGCGCGCGGCTTTGCCGACGAGGCGCTGCTGGCGCAAGCCAATGCGCGCCTGGCTGCCACCGAGGCCGAGCGTGCCCAGGCCGCATGGGCGCGCCGCTTCGGTGCCGCGCCGCGTGATGCGGCCGAGCGTGCGCGCCAGCTGCGCTTTTTGCTGGCGCGCGGTTTTGCGCCGGAGGTGGTGCGGCAGGTGGTGCCGCGCATGGGGGGCGATGGCGGCGGCGAGCACGGGGGCGACAGCGAGCCTGGCGGCGCTGATCCGCAGGCTGCCTGAGGCGGCCTGGCCGCCCGGGTGCTTTCTTTTCAGAAGACGGATGTATGATTGTTTGACCGGTGCCTGCCGAACCGGCTACCCCCGGATGGGGACGCTTGGCGCCCAGGTATCGTCGGTTCCTATCCAAGGAAGGCCGCATGCGCATCAACCTGCCCGTCACCCAAAAGGCTTACGAGTTTTCCGCTGACCAGACGCTGGTTTCGCTCACCGACGTCAAGGGGCGCATCACCTACGCCAACAACAACTTCGTGGCGGTCAGCGGCTACTCGCGTGAAGAGCTGCTGGGCCAGCCGCACAATATCCTGCGCCACCCGGATATGCCGGAGGAGGCATTCCGGGACATGTGGGCCACGATCCTGGACCACAAACGCCTGTGGAGCGGGCTGGTCAAAAACCGGCGCAAAAACGGGGACCACTACTGGGTGCGCGCGAATGTCACCCCGGTGCACGAAGGGGCCGAATTGGTCGGCTTTATGTCGGTGCGCACCAAAGCCACGGCCGACGAAATCCAGGCCGCCGAGGCCTTGTACGCCCGCATGCGTGCCGAGGCCGAACGTGGACGGCTGCGCACGCGGCTGCAGTTTGGCGAGGTGGTGCGCGCAGGTCGGCTGTTCGCTTTGGGCCGAGCCCTGTGGCCGGGGTTGCGCGGGCGCATCCTGTGGGCCGTGGCGGTGGCTGGGCTGCTGCCGGTGCTCGTGCATGGGCTGGGCGGGCCTTGGTGGGGGGGGCTGATCGGCGCCGCCCTGGTCACCGCGGTGGCGGCCGTACTGCTCGAAATCACTTTCATGCGGCCGCTGCGGCGCATCGTCGGCCAGGCGGAGCATTTGGCCTCGGGCGACTTACTCGAGCCGATTGTCCTGGACACCCAGTACGAGCTGCGCCGCATCCAATTGTCACTGCAACAACTGGAGGTGGGCGTGCGCACGGTGGTGCGTGACATCCGACACGAGGTGGCCAATCTGCGCGGCGGCACCCAGGAGATTGCGGCGGGCAACCAGGATTTGTCGCACCGCACCGAAAATGCCGCCGCCAGCCTGGAAAAAACCGCTGCCTCGATGGAAGAAATCAACGGCACCACGCACGAGACGGCGCGCTTGGCCGACGAGGGTGCGACCTTGGCGTCCCAGACGCGCGAGCAGGTGCAGCACACCGTACACGCCGTGGGCGAGCTGACCCACACCATGCACGAGATTTCCGAGTCCTCACAACGCATCACCGACATCATCCAGGTGATCGAAGGCGTGGCGTTTCAGACCAACATCCTGGCGCTCAATGCGGCGGTGGAGGCTGCGCGTGCCGGCGAGGCCGGCCGCGGCTTTGCCGTCGTGGCCAGCGAGGTGCGGGCACTGGCCCAGCGCACCAGCGAGGCGGCCAAGCAAATCCGCCAGCTCATCATCGAGTCGCGCGAACGGGTCCAGTTGGGCGATGCCCGCACGGCCGAAGCGCGCGAACGCATGCAGGCGCTGCAGG
>CALEDU010000059.1 GCA_937949455.1 uncultured Tepidimonas sp.
CGGCGGTACGGGGTTTCGATGAAGCCATACTCGTTGAGGCGCGCGTACAGCGCCAGCGAGTTGATCAGGCCGATGTTGGGGCCTTCGGGCGTTTCGATCGGGCAGACGCGGCCGTAGTGCGTGACGTGCACATCGCGCACCTCGAAGCCGGCGCGCTCGCGCGTGAGGCCGCCCGGGCCCAGGGCCGAGACGCGGCGCTTGTGCGTGATCTCGGCCAGCGGGTTGGTCTGGTCCATGAACTGGCTGAGCTGGCTGGCGCCGAAAAACTCCTTGAGCGCCGCGGAAATCGGCTTGGAGTTGATCAGGTCGTGCGGCATCAGCGGCTCTTGCTCGGCCTGGCCGAGCCGCTCCTTGACCGCCTTCTCGATGCGCGCCAAGCCCGTGCGGAACTGGTTTTCGGCCAGCTCGCCGACGCAGCGCACGCGCCGATTGCCCAGGTGATCGATGTCGTCCACCTCGCCCTTGCCGTTGCGCAGATCCACCAGGATCTTGACCACGGCCATGATGTCCTCGTTGGTCAGGACCATGGGGCCTTCGGCGCTGTCGCGGCCGACGCGGGCGTTGAACTTCATGCGCCCAACGCGCGACAGGTCGTAGGTCTCCTGGTTGTAGAACAGGCGGTGGAAGAGCGCCTGCACTGCGTCCTCGGTCGGCGGCTCGCCGGGACGCATCATGCGGTAAATCGCCACGCGGGCGGCGAACTCATCGGCGGTCTCGTCCGTGCGCAGCGTCTGGCTGATGTAGGGGCCTTGGTCGAGCTCGTTGGTGTAGATGCAGGGCAGGTCCTGGATGCCGGCGGCGCGCAGCTTCTTGAGCAGCGTTTCGGTCAACTCGTCATTGGCACGCGCAATGATCTCGCCGGTGTCTGGATCGACGATATTCTTGGCCACCACGCGGCCGATCAGGTAGTCTTCCGGCACGCTGATGTGCGTGGTGCCCGACTGCTCCAGCTCGCGCACATGGCGGGCGGTGACGCGCTTGTCCTTGGCCACCACCACCTTGCCCGTCTTGTCGGTGATGTCAAAACGCGCCACCTCGCCCTTCAAGCGCTCAGGCACGAAAGCCATCAACGCGCCGCTGTCCATCAGACGGAAGTGGTCGTTGACGTAGAAATTGGCGAGGATGCTCTCCGGCGTCAGGCCAATGGCTTTGAGCAGGATGGTCACCGGCATCTTGCGACGGCGGTCGACGCGGAAATACAGCAGATCCTTCGGGTCGAACTCGAAGTCCAACCACGAACCGCGGTAGGGAATGATGCGCGCCGAGAACAGCAGCTTGCCCGAGCTGTGCGTCTTGCCCTTGTCATGCTCGAAGAACACCCCTGGCGAGCGGTGCAACTGGCTGACGATGACACGCTCGGTGCCATTGATGATGAAGGAGCCCTTGTCGGTCATCAAGGGCACCTCGCCCATGTAGACCTCCTGCTCCTTGACCTCCTTGACCACCTTGGACTGCGGCGTGGAGGCTTCGCGGTCGTAGATGATGAGCTGCACACGCGCGCGCACGGCCGATGCATAGGTCAGGCCGCGTGTCTGGCACTCACGCACGTCGAACACCGGCTTGCCCAGCGTGTACTCGACGAACTTCATCTCGACGAAGCCGTTGTGCGACACGATCGGAAAGGCCGACTCGAACGCGGCTTGCAGGCCAACGGGTTTGCGCTCACGCGGGGGGACATCGGCCTGCAGGAACGCGGTGTACGCGTCCTTTTGCATCTGCAGCAGATAGGGGATTTCCAACACGCTGTCGCGGCTGCCAAAGCTTTTGCGGATGCGCTTGCGTTCGGTGTAGGAGTACTGAGCCATGAGATCTCCGGGCTTGAGGTCTGCGGCGACTGGGTGGGAACGCCCCACCTGGGGCGCCCACGAGGAAATTCTTGGCGACCGGCCCCTACCGGTCTCTGGGCGGACGGCCCGCGCGTAGCGCGCGAGCCCGAACCAAGCGGTCTTGCTGCAGTCGGGGTCAGAAGACACGGTAAAGCGATCGAAAGACCGTTTTGCCGTGCGCTCTGCAAGCGGCAAAGGCTGGAGGCCCCAGCGAGGCACTCCAGCCCTTGGACAACGGGCCGATTACTTGAGTTCGGCCTTCGCGCCGGCTTCTTCCAGCTTCTTCTTGGCGGCTTCGGCGTCAGCCTTGGGCATCGCCTCTTTGACGGTCTTGGGCGCGCCATCGACCAGGTCTTTGGCTTCCTTCAGGCCCAGGCCGGTGATCTCGCGCACGACCTTGATCACGCCCACCTTGTTCGCGCCCACTTCCTTCAGGATCAGGTCGAACTCGGTCTTCTCTTCGGCGGCCGGAGCGGCAGCGCCAGCGCCGGCCGCAGCCGGAGCCGCCATCGCAGCGGCGCTCACGCCGAACTTCTCTTCGATCGCTTTGACCAGATCGTTGAGCTCCATCACCGTCATGGTGTCCAGAGCGGCCAAAAATGCGTCTTTGTCGAATGCCATGATGATTTCCTACAAACGGTTGGATTGGGGACGAGGGCCGAATCAGGCGGGCTGCGCCTCGCCCTTCTTCTCAGCCAAGGCCGCCACGACACGCGCCAGGCGGGACACCGGCGACTGCATGAGGCCCAGCAGCTGCGACAGCAGCACTTCCTTGGAAGGAATGCTCGCCAACGACTTCACGCCATTGACATCCAGCGGCTTGCCGGTGTAAACACCGCCGCGCAAGACCATCTTGTCGTTGGTTTTGGCGAACTCGACCACCACTTTTGCGGCAGCCACGGCATCTTCCGAGAAGCCGTAGATGAGCGGACCGGTCATCTGCTCGACGGCGACCTCGAAGGGCGTGCCGGCAACCGCGCGGCGGGCCAAAGTGTTCTTTAGCACGCTGATGGACACTCCGGCCTTGCGGGCTTCGACACGCAACTTCGTGAGGTCCGCCACCGTGATGCCGCGGTACTCGGCCATCACCAGCGTCTGCGCTTTGGCGGCAAGGGCCGACACCTCGTCGATGACGGCTTGCTTCTCACTGCGGTTCAGACTCAAGGTTGACTCCTTAAAAAACACGGCCACCCTACAAAAGAAAGAGGCCGCGCACCTGTTGCAGCGATCAACCGTTTTCGGAAGTGGCGCCGGCTTGCGCCAGCGCCCGACTCCATCCGCGGCGGGATCGCCATCTGCGCTGGCCGCCGGCCCGCAAGGGCCGACACTTAGGCGAACGGGTGTTCGCACCAGCGGTCTTGGATGGCTTCGCCTCCCTAGAGGGCGGCGAACCCACCACCGCACCATGCCCCAGGCTAAACCCGCGGCACGATGCCGATTTTGTTCAACCCGCGGCCGCGATGGTCTGTGGATCGACGCGCACACCCACACCCATGGTCGACGAGACCGCGACCTTGCGCAGATATTGCCCCTTGGCCGCTGCAGGCTTGGCTTTGTTCAGCGCCTCGATCAGCGCCGCCAGGTTGCCCTGCAATTTTTCGGCATCGAAAGAGCGGCGACCAATCGTGGAGTGCACGATACCGGCCTTGTCGACCCGGAACTGCACCTGGCCCGCCTTGGCATTGCGCACCGCAGTGGCCACATCGGGCGTGACGGTGCCCACCTTCGGGTTTGGCATGAGGCCGCGCGGACCCAAGATCTGCCCCAGCGCACCCACCACACGCATGGCATCGGGTGCCGCGATCACGACATCGAAATCGATGTTGCCAGCCTTGACCTGCGCCGCCAAATCGTCGAAACCCACGACGTCGGCCCCTGCGGCCTTGGCCTCTTCGGCCTTGGCACCTTGGGCAAACACGGCCACGCGCTTGGTCTTGCCCGTCCCGTTAGGCAGCACGACAGCGCCGCGCACGACCTGATCCGATTTGCGCGGATCGACGCCCAGCTGAACCGCCACATCGACGGACTCGTCGAATTTGGCCGTCGCGCATTCCTTGACGATCGCCAGCGCCTCAGGCAACGGATAGAGCTTGGTCGAATCGACCTTGCCCTGCAACGCCTTTTGCTTCTTGGTCAACTTGGCCATCTCACACGCCCTCCACAATCACACCCATCGAACGGGCGGAGCCAGCGATGGTCTTGACGGCAGCCTCCAGATCGGCCGCCGTCATGTCCTTCATCTTGGTCTTGGCGATTTCCTCGAGCTGGGCGCGCGTGATCTTGCCGACTTTCTGAGCGTGCGGCTTGGATGAGCCCTTGTCCAGCTTGATCGCCTTCTTGATCAGCGTCGTGGCCGGCGGGGTCTTGATGATGAAAGTAAAGCTCTTGTCCGCGTAGGCGGTGATGACCACCGGCAGCGGCAGACCGGGCTCCATACCCTGGGTCTGGGCGTTGAACGCCTTGCAGAACTCCATGATGTTCAGACCGCGCTGACCCAGCGCCGGACCGATCGGGGGAGAGGGGTTGGCTTTACCTGCTGGCACTTGCAGCTTGATGAAGCCGACGATTTTCTTGGCCATGGGTGATGTTCTCCTGCGAGTGCAATCGGCACCCAGACCGCGATGCCGCAGCCCGTGGCGCCTCCTCGCGCAAAGACCCGGAATCACCCCGTCGCGCCTAATCCGACGGATCGCTGTCGCCGAGCCGATTTCGACAGCGCAGTGCCCGCACTTTTTGGTGCGGGCTGGTGAACTTTATATTATAGCGTACTTTCGGATGGAGGTCCTCAGGTCTTTTCGACCTGGTTGAACTCCAGCTCCACCGGTGTGGCCCGACCGAAGATGGTGACCGACACCCGCAGTTTGTTCTTTTCGTAGTTGACCTCTTCGACCGAGCCATTGAAGTCCGCAAACGGGCCTTCCTTGACGCGCACCAGCTCGCCCACCTCGAACTCGACCTTGTGGCGCGGGCGGTCGGCGCCTTCTTGCATCTGGCCGATGATCTTCTGGACTTCTTCCTCCGAGATCGGTGTCGGACGGTTGCGCGCCCCACCCACGAAGCCGGTCACCTTGCTGGTGTTTTTCACCAGGTGCCAGGTGTCGTCATCCATGACCATCTCAACCAACACATAGCCGGGGAAGAACTTGCGTTCTGCCGTACGCTTGACCCCGTTCTTGATCTCGACCACCTCTTCGGTCGGCACCAAAATGCGGCCAAACTTGTGCTGCATGCCGGCACGTTGCACCCGCTCCAGAATGTTGCGCTCGGCGGCCTTCTCCATGCCGGAGTAGGCGTGGACGACATACCAGCGCATGCCTTCGGCGGGGGTGGCGCTCATGGCTGGCGCCGCGTTCGATTCGCTCATATTCACCTCCATCCCAGGATGAGGCCGTACAGCACCCACTCCAGAAGCTTATCCGTCAGCCACAGGAACAACGCCATGACCACGACGAACGCAAAGACATACGCAGTCATCTGCACGGCTTCCTTGCGGGTCGGCCAGACGACTTTTTTGACTTCCTTGACCGAGTCACGGCCAAATCCGATGAGCCGCTGCCCCGGCGTGGCCGTGGCAGCGACACCCAAGGCCAGCGCGATCGCCACCAGCAACACCGCCCATTGCACCCAGGCACCACGAGCCGCCAGCCAGTAAAAGCCCACGAACCCGAGCAGCACACACAGCACAGCCGCAGCCAGCTTCGCCCTGTCCGCACCGCTGCTCACGGTTTCAGCATCCGTTGAGGCCATCGTCCTCACACCTTCATAAGCTTGCGCTGCGCAGCCCCTGCTGCGCTCCATAAACACAAGCCCGCTGCGGTCCGAGGACACGGGCGGGCTTGAACGACATAGCCGGCGCTGTGGCGCTTGTCACCGGCTGGCAGGGGCAGAGGGAATCGAACCCCCAACCTTCGGTTTTGGAGACCGACGCTCTGCCAATTGAGCTATGCCCCTATACGACCGACCAGAAAACCGACCGGTCCCGTCACACGATTACTCGATGATCTTGGCCACGACGCCGGCGCCGACGGTGCGGCCGCCTTCGCGGATCGCAAAGCGCAGGCCTTCTTCCATCGCGATTGGCGCAATCAGCTTGACCGTGATCGAGACGTTGTCGCCCGGCATCACCATCTCTT
>CALEDU010000060.1 GCA_937949455.1 uncultured Tepidimonas sp.
CATTTCGAGCTCAAGCCCATCGACAAGACGAAGTCGCGGCTCAATGCCGTGGTCAAGCTGGCCCGGCGCAAGGACGTGGGCACCCTGGTCAACGCCTGCGACGCGGGGCGCGAGGGGGAGCTGATTTTTCGCCTGATCGAGCAGTACGCGGGCGGCACCGACAAAGCCGGCCAGCCCAAACCGCTGGGCAAGCCCGTCAAGCGGTTGTGGCTGCAGTCGATGACGCCGCAGGCGATCCGCGAGGGCTTCGCGCAGCTGCGCAGCGACGAGCAAATGCGCCCATTGGCCGATGCCGCGCGCAGCCGCTCCGAAGCCGATTGGCTGGTGGGCATCAACGGCACGCGCGCCATGACAGCCTTCAACTCGCGCGATGGCGGCTTTTTCCTGACCACGGTAGGCCGGGTGCAGACACCGACACTGGCCATCGTCGTGGAGCGCGAGGAACAGATCCGCGCCTTTCGCGCCCGCGACTTCTGGGAGGTGCACGCCACCTTTGCGGTGCAGGCTGGCACCTACCCCGGGCGCTGGTTCGACCCCGCCTTTCGCAAACCCCTGGGCGATGCTGCCGACCCCGAGCGCAAGCCAGAGCGGCTGTGGAGCGAGGCCGACGCACAGGCCATCGCGCAGGCCGTGCGTGGCCGCCCGGCGCAGGTCAGCGAGGAATCCAAGCCCACCACCCAGGCCTGCGGCCTGCTGTACGACTTGACCAGCCTGCAGCGCGAGGCCAACGGGCGCTTCGGCTTTTCCGCCAAGGCCACGCTCGCCCTGGCACAAAGCCTGTACGAGAAGCACAAAGCCCTGACCTACCCCCGCACCGACTCGCGCGCGCTGCCCGAGGATTACCTGGGCACGGTCCGCCATACGCTGCAGGCCCTGGCTGGCAGCCCGCTGGTGCATCTGGCACCGCATGCGCAGGTGGCGCTCGACCAAGGCTATGTCCGGCCCACCAAGCGCGTATTCGACAACGCCAAGGTCAGCGATCACTTTGCCATCATTCCCACCCCGCAGGTGCCCCATGGGCTGAGCGAGGCCGAACAAAAGCTCTACGACCTGGTGGTGCGCCGTTTCATCGCCGTGTTCTATCCTGCCGCCGAATTTCTGGTCACCACCCGCATCACCCAGGTGCCGGTGGAGGGGGCCGTCCACCACTTCACGACCGAGGGCAAGGTGCTCGTCAAGCCGGGCTGGATGGCCGTCTACGGCAAGGAGGCCGCCGCGGATGTGGAGGGGGCCCGCCCTGGCGACAAAGGCCAGAGCCTGGTGCCCGTACAGCCAGGCGAGCCGGTGCGCACCGAGGCCGCGCGCGTGGATGCCAAGCAGACGCGCCCGCCCGCGCGCTACAACGAAGCCACGCTGCTGGCCGCGATGGAGGGCGCGGGCAAGATGGTCGATGACGAGGAACTGCGCAGCGCCATGGCCGACAAGGGGTTGGGCACGCCTGCCACACGCGCGGCCATCATCGAAGGTCTGATCGCCGAAAAATACCTGCTGCGCGACGGCCGCGAGTTGATCCCCACGGCCAAGGCCTTCCAGCTCATGACCCTGTTGCGCGGCCTGGGTGTGGAGGAGCTGTCGCGCCCCGAGCTGACTGGTGAGTGGGAGCACAAGCTGTCGCTCATGGAGCGGGGCCAACTCAGCCGCGAAGCCTTCATGCGCGAGATCGCTGCCATGACCGAGCGCATCGTGCGCAAGGCCAAGGAATATGACCGCGACACGGTGCCGGGCGACTATGCCACCCTGACCGCCCCGTGCCCGCAATGCGGCGGCGTGGTCAAAGAAAACTACCGCCGCTATGCCTGCACCGGTCCCGATGGCGCAGGGCCGGGCTGCGGGTTTTCTCTGCCCAAGTCGCCCGGTGGCCGCGTGTTCGAGCTGGACGAAGTGGAAACCCTGCTGCGCACATACCGCATCGGCCCGCTGGAGGGTTTTCGCTCCAAAGCGGGTTGGCCCTTCAGCGCCGAGCTGACCATCGCGCCCGACAGCAGCGGCCAGTGGAAGCTGGAATTCGACTTTGGCGACGACAACCCGGCCGAGGACGGCGCCCTGGCCGATCTGAGCGGCCGCGAACCGCTGGGGCCCTGTCCCAAATGCGGCGCGCCCGTGGTCGAGCACGGCAGCCACTATGTTTGCAGCCACGCCGTCCCCACCGCCGAGCAGCCCACGCCGTCGTGCGATTTCAAGAGCGCGACCACCATCCTGCAGCAGCCGATTGCGCCCGAGCAAATGGCCAAGCTGCTGGCCACCGGCAAAACCGACTGGCTGGAGGGTTTTGTGTCCAACCGCACCCGGCGTCCGTTCAAGGCCGCGCTGGTGTGGGATGCCGAAGCCGGCCGGGTCGGCTTCGCTTTCGAGCCGCGCGAGGGCGCTCGCTCGCCGGCGCGCCGCACCGCACCCCGCGCCAGCGCTGCCCGCCGTGCTACACCCAAGCGCTGAGGGCCTGCGTCACCGAGCGCGAGCATCAGCAGCCCAAGGCCTAGCGTCCCACCGCGGCCTGAAATCGCACGGACACCCGCAGGCCACGCACCTGCGGGCGCTGCGGGTCGGCGTCCTCCATCTCCAGCGCCGCGCCGTGTTGCTGGACGATTTCTTGCACGATGGCCAGGCCCAGCCCAGAGCCGTCCACATTGGTCCCCAGCGCGCGGTAGAACGGGGCCAGCACCCGCTCGCGTTCCTCCGCTGGGATCCCGGGTCCGCTGTCTTCCACCTGCAGCACCTGTACACCACTGAACGGATCGGTCAGCACGCGCACGGTCACCACGCCCCCGCGCGGCGTGTAGCGCAGCGCGTTGTCGGCCAGATTGCGCACCAGTTCCGCCAGCAGGGTGGGGTTGCCCAACAGGCGGATGGGGGGGGATGTCGGCGTCCGATCGGCCGGCTGTGTTTCGAAGCCCAGGTCGATCGCCTTGTCCAGCGCCAGCGGCACCAACTCCTCGACCACCTCGCGCGCCACCGCCACCAGATCGACGGGCTCGCGCGGCAGAGCGCGGCCAGTGGCCTCGGCCCGCGCCAGGGCCAGCAACTGGTTGACCATGTGCGTCGCGCGCACGCTGGAGGTGGCGATCTGGCGCAGAGAGCGTTCGACTTCCTCCCCCGCTCCGGGGGGGAGCTGCTTTTGCGCCATCTCGGCCTGCATGCGCAGTCCGGCCAGCGGCGTTTTGAGTTGATGCGCCGCATCGGCCAGAAAGCGCTTTTGGTTGGACAGGGTCACCTTCAGGCGCTGCAGCAAATCGTTGATCGACGACACGAGCGGGGCGACCTCCTGGGGCACATGCTCGTCGTCGATGGGGCTGAGATCGTCAGGACGGCGCGCGCGGATGCGCCGTTCCAACTCGGACAGCGGCCGGATGCCATGCACCAGCGCCAGCCAGACCAGCAGCACCGCCAGCGGCAGGATGATGAACTGCGGCACCATCACGCCCTTGATGATTTCGGTGGCCAGTTTGGAGCGCTTGCCGCGCGTCTCGGCCACCTGCATCAGCACCAGGTGGTCGCGCGCTGGGCCACGCGCGAGCCAGGTATAGGCGATGCGCACAGCCTCGTCGCGGATGACGCCGTCGCGCAGATGGATGTTGCCTGGTCGGGGCGTGTCGGCTTCGGGCGGGGCGGGGAATTCCGGGTCACCGCTGACCAGCCGGCCGTCGCGGTCCAGCACCTGGTAGAACACCAGGTCGGTGTCGTCTGCGCGCAGCAGGTCGCGCGCCTGTGGAGTCAGCGCGAAGACCGTTCGCTCCTCCTCTACGGTGACGAACTGTGTGAGGGCCTGCAAATTGAACTCCAGCGCCCGGTCATAGGGGCGGTCGGCAATGCCCTGCGCCACGAACCAGGTCAGGCCCAGCGACAGCGGCCACAGCAGCAGCAGCGGCGTGAGCATCCAATCCAGGATCTCGCCAAACAGGCTGTGTTGCTCGCGCTGGAACAGCCTGTGCCAGCCGCGCGGCCCGTCAGCCAGGGATTTTTTCAAGGCAGTACCCCAGCCCGCGCACGGTGGCAATGCGGATCGGGCCACGCTCGATCTTTTTGCGCAGGCGGTGGATATACACCTCGATGGCGTTGTTGCTGACTTCGTCGCCCCATTCGCACAGGCGCTCGACCAGCTGTTCTTTGCTGACCAGCCGCCCTGCGCGTTGCAGCAAGACCTCCAGCAGACTCAGCTCGCGTGCCGACAGCTCGATCATCTTGCCGTCGATGGAAGCCACGCGGCCAGCTTGGTCGTAGACCAGGGGGCCGTGCTGGATGACGCTGCTGACCGCTCCGTTGCCGCGCCGCACGAGTGCGCGCACGCGTGCCTCCAGCTCGGCCAGCGCAAACGGCTTGGCCATGTAGTCGTCGGCTCCCAGGTCGAGGCCGCGCACCCGGTCCTCCACGCTGTCTGCTGCCGTCAGGATCAGCACCGGCAGCTTGGCCCCGCGGGCGCGCAGGCGTTTGAGCACCTCCAGTCCGTTCAGCTTGGGCAGCCCCAAATCCAGGATCAGCAGATCGAAGCCGTCGTGCATCAGCAGCGCCGCATCGGCCGCGTCGCCGCTGGCGACGTGATCGACGGCGGCACCCGCAGCGCGCAAGGTGCGCAGCAGTCCATCGGCCAGCACCTGGTCGTCTTCGGCGATGAGGATGCGCATGGCGTGTCTCCGTCGGTGGCTGTCGTTATGGCGTCCGCTGCCGCTGGGCGACATTGTAGGGGCCGGCCCGTCCGGAGCCATCCCCTTCGGCGTAAGCCTCCAGCCCCAGCGCCACGACGGCAGCCACGGCGTCGCCGACGGCGACGCGAAACTCCTGCTCGGCCTGCTCCACCGCACGGCGAAAAGCCTGCAGCCAGTCCAGGCCCGTGGGGGTGAAGACGATGCGGCGCGCGCGCGCATCGTGCGCATCGGCCTCGCGCCGCACCAGACCCCAGGCCACACACTGATCGACCAAATCGCCCATGGCCTGCTTGCTCATGCCGGCGCTGTGGGCCAATTCAGTCAGACGGGCTCCCCCCAGCGGCAGGTGGCGCGTGATGTGGACAA
>CALEDU010000061.1 GCA_937949455.1 uncultured Tepidimonas sp.
GATCGGTGCTGAAGAGCAGCACATCGCCGTCGCACAGCTCGGCCAGACTCGCGCACACGTCGCAGTCGGCATTGAGCACGGCGCACCCCTGCGGCAGCACCACATCGACCTGGGTGCGCAAGACCTTGCGCATGTGCTCGCGGGTGGTGATGTCGTGGTCCTCCAGTCCTTCGGGCTCGGGCACGTCGGTCACCACGCCCACCAGACAGCGGTCGTAAGCCAGGCCCTCGTCCAGGATGCTGCGCGGGGAGTTTTCGATCACGGCGGCATCGACGCAGCGGTTCATGAGGATGCGCTGGCCTGCCTCCCAGTCCGAGGGCAGACTGGCATCGATGGGCTGGGCCTGCAGGTACAGCCGCCCCCCGCAGGAGACGCCCACGGTATGGTCGGCACGCTGCAGCAGCGCTCCGACCAGCAGGGCCAGCGGTGCCGTCTCCCGGGTGCCGGTGATCCCGACGACAGGGATGCGGCCATGCTCTTGCGCGGGGAAGAGGTGATTGACGATGGCTTCGCCTACCGGGCGCGGCTTGCCGTTCGCGGGTTTGATATGAGGCAGCAACCCCGGGCCAGCGTTGACCTCCACGATCGCCCCGCCTTGAGCGGCAAGCGGCTGGCCGATGTCCTCCACCACCAGGTCGATGCCTGCGATGTCCAGCCCCACCACGCGGGCGGCCAGGGCCGTCAGCTCGGCCACGTCCGGGTGCACCAGGTCGGTCACGTCGTCCGTCAGCAGCCCGGTGCGCTGCACCAGCACCTCGCGGCCGGCCTCGGACACGCTGTCCGGCTCCAGCCCTTGGCGGCGCAGCTCTAGCATCACGTCGCGGTTTTCGGGCAGGCGAATGGTGTCGAGTGGGAACTCTTCCTCCTCGCCCCGCCGGGGATCGCTGTTGATGTCGCGCTCGATGAGCTCGCGCACAGTGTGTACCCCGTCGCCGACGACCACGGCACGCTCGCCGCGCGAGGCGGCGACCACACGCCCCCCAATCACGAGTACCCGATGTTCGCAGCCCTGGATGTAGCGCTCCACCATGACTTCGGAGCCCTCGCGGTCGGCGAGCTCGTAGGCGATGGCGATGTCATCGCGGGTGCGTACGTCCAGCGAAACTCCGCGCGCATGGTTGGCGTCCACCGGTTTGACGACCACGGGCAGCCCGATCTCCTGCGCTGCTGCCCAGGCATCGTCGATGCTGGTGACCACGCGCCCCTCGGGCACCGGTACGCCACATTCGGCCAGCAGCCGCTTGGTCAAATCCTTGTCGCGGGAGATGGTCTCGGCAATCGCGCTGGTACGGTCGGTCTCGGCGGTCCAGATGCGGCGCTGGCGCGCACCGTAGCCCAACTGCACCAGGTTGCCATCGGTCAAACGGATGTGCGGGATGTGGCGCGCCGTCGCGGCATCGACGATGGCGGCGGTGCTCGGCCCGAGTGCATACCGATCGATGAGCGCCTTGAGGCCCTTGACTGCCGCTCCCACGTCGTAGGGTTGGTCTTCGATCGCGGCCATCAGCAGGTCGCGCGCATCGAGCAGGGCCTGGCGGGCGACTTCCTCCTGGCGGGCGCGGATCACCAGCTTGTAGACACCGCGCTGGCTCGTCGAGCGGGTCTGCCCGAAGCTGGTGGACATACCGGCCAGGTTCAACAGCTCGATGGCCACATGCTCCATGATGTGACCCGGCCAAGTACCTTCGCGCAGCCGCTGCAGGAATCCTCCCCGTTCCCCGACGCCACAGTGGTGCTCGACCAAGCCCGGCAGCCAAGCCGTCAGCCGCTCGTACAGGCCGGGGATGGTATTGGATGGGCTGTCCTCAAGCTCGCCGATGTCCAGCAAAGCCTCGATGGCGGCGCGATAGGTCCAGAGGTTGGGCCCGCGCAGATGGTGCATGCGCAGAATCCGAATGGTCTTGTGCGACATAAACAAACGTCGTAGGGTCGAACGGGCGCGACCGTCGCCTCGGGGTTGCCATTGCGCAAGGCGTCGCATCCACGCGGCTCGGGTCGGCCGTAGAATGCGACGCCCACACGCCCGGCGCCGCCAGTGGATATTGTGATTCAGCGGCCAGAGACTGGTGGCATTTGGTGAAACGAAATTGCAACATGTCGTATCCGACGCCATCGACCCCCGCCTGGGCGGGACTGCCCGCCGCGTGGCACCCCGCCGTTGAGCGCACCGATGCAGCTGCGGAGGCAGCCACAGGTGGCGTTTGGCTGCTGACCGATTTGGACACGGAGCTGCGCTTTCGCGAAGGGCTGTTATGGATTGCAGGGGGTCGACTGTGGTGGGCGACCGAACCGCAGGCCACGCCGGTGAGCTGGCCTATCGAAACCGGTCTGGCCCTGTGGATGAGCGACCACAACGGCGTGGCCATGCTGGAGCTGATGCGCACGGCCCATGACGGTACCCCCGCAGAGCGGCTGGCGGTGTGGCGCTTTACCCTTGGACGCCAGGTGCCTGCACGGCGGCTGATGGAGCGTTTCGAGGCTTTGCGCGATGCCGCCGGTCGCCCAGTCGCGGCCCCCGAGGCTGCCGCGCTGCAGTGCCCGATTTGCCATGCCCCGATGGAGCCCGAAGATGATGAATGCGCCATCTGTGCCCAGGTGGTGCACACGCCACCGTCCACGCTGACGCTGCTGCGTTTGTGGCGTTTTGCGCGCCCTTACCGCTGGCTGTTGCTGGCGGGATTTTTTCTGACGCTGGCCGCCACCGCCGCCACCCTAGTACCACCGTATCTGACCATCCCCCTGATGGACGATGTGCTCATTCCGTACCAGAACGGGCAGCCCATCGATATCGCGCGGGTGGGCTGGCTGCTCGGGGGCCTGCTGACGGCTGCATTGCTGGCCTGGGGCCTGAGCTGGGCCAAGACTTATATCCTGGCGTTGGTGTCGGAGCGCATTGGGGCGGACCTGCGCACCACCACCTACGAGCATTTGCTGAGCCTGTCGCTGGAGTATTTCGGTAACCGTCGTACCGGCGACCTGATGGCCCGTATCGGGTCCGAGACCGACCGCATCAACATTTTTTTGTCGCTGCACCTGCTGGACTTCGCCACCGATGTGATCATGATCGGCATGACGGCGGTGATCCTGTTTTCCATCAGTCCGACGCTGGCGCTGGCGACCTTGCTGCCGCTGCCGCTGATCGCCTGGCTGATCCATGTGGTGCGCGACCGGCTGCGCACCGGGTTCGAGAAAATCGACCGCGTCTGGGCCGAGGTGACGAGCGTGCTGGCCGACACCATCCCTGGCATCCGTGTCGTCAAGGCCTTTGCGCAGGAGGCACGCGAGGCCGAGCGCTTTCGCGAAGCCAACCGGCACAACCTGGCGGTCAACGACCGGCTCAACCGGCTGTGGTCACTGTTTTCACCGACGGCATCGCTGCTGACCGAAATCGGCCTGTTGGTGGTGTGGGGCTTTGGCATCTGGCTGGTGGCGCGCGGTTCGGTGACGGTGGGTGTGCTCACGGCTTTTTTGGCCTACATCGGGCGCTTCTACACCCGGCTGGATTCGATGAGCCGCATCGTCTCGGTGACACAAAAAGCCGCCGCGGGCGCCAAGCGCATCTTCGACATACTGGACCACGTCTGCAGCGTGCCGGAGCCGGCCCAACCCGTGCCACTGCCCACGGTGCAGGGCCACATCGAGTTGCGTGGGGTGAGTTTCCGCTATGGCAACCGCTCGGTCATCCAGGGGCTGGATCTGGAAGTGCGCCCGGGCGAGATGATCGGCCTGGTCGGCCACAGCGGCTCGGGCAAAAGCACGTTGGTCAATCTGATCTGCCGCTTCTACGATGTGGCCGAAGGGCAGATCCTGGTGGACGGTGTGGACATCCGGCAACTGCGCGTGGCCGACTACCGTCGACACATCGGCCTGGTGCTGCAGGAGCCCTTCCTGTTCTTCGGCACGATTGCCGAAAACATTGCCTACGGCCGACCCCATGCGAGCCGCGAGGAAATCATCGCCGCCGCTCGGGCTGCACACGCACACGACTTCATCCTGCGCCTGCCGCAGGGCTACGACTCGCTGGTGGGCGAGCGCGGCCAGGGCCTGTCTGGTGGCGAGCGCCAGCGCATCAGCATCGCGCGTGCGTTGCTGATCGACCCGCGCATTCTCATCCTGGACGAAGCCACCTCTAGCGTCGACACCGAAACCGAAAAAGAAATCCAAAAAGCGCTGGACAACCTGGTGCGCGGGCGCACGACGATCGCCATCGCGCACCGCCTGTCCACCCTGCGCCGGGCCGACCGGCTGGTGGTCATGGACAAGGGCCGCAAGGTAGAGGAGGGCAGCCACGAGGAATTGATGGCCCGCCAGGGGGCCTATTGGCGGCTGCACCAAGCACAGGCCCGCCAGGCCAAGGCCGAGCGCGAATTGCTGGGGGATTGACCGTCATGACCACGAGTTCGCCCGCCACTGTAGCCCCCGAACTGCGCCACAATGCCGCCGGACGCCTGGAATGGCGCGGCCCCGATGGCCAATGGATCAGCGGGGTGGTGCCGGTGCGCGCCTTCCCGATCCAGGCCCCCGACCGGCATGTCTCGCTCGTCGGGCCAG
>CALEDU010000062.1 GCA_937949455.1 uncultured Tepidimonas sp.
CTGGTGGACGCCTTGCGCCAGTTGGGCGGCACCATCGAGGACCTGGGCCAACCCGGCTATCCGCCGCTGGCGGTCGGTGCCCGCGCGCCGACGCCGCTGCGGCTGGACGCGCCGATCCGCGTGCGCGGCGATGTCTCGAGCCAGTTTCTGACCGCGTTGCTCTTGGCCTTGCCGCTGGCTGCGCAGACGCGCGCCGTGACCATCGAGGTGGTGGGGGAGTTGATCTCCAAGCCCTACATCGAGATCACCCTGCGCCTGCTGGCGCGCTTTGGGGTGGACATACAGCGCGAGGGCTGGTCGCGTTTCACGATTCCCGCCGGGGCGCACTACTCCACGCCGGGGCGCATCCATGTCGAGGGCGACGCCTCGTCGGCCAGCTACTTCATCGCCTTGGGGGCAATTGCCGCGACCGACACCCCCGTCACCATCGAAGGCGTCGGGTTGGACTCCATTCAGGGGGACATCCGCTTTGCCGAGGCCGCCCAGGCCATGGGTGCCCACGTCGAGGGCGAAGCCAACCGCCTGCATGTGCGCCGCGGTGCCTGGCCGCTGCGCGCGCTGGACCTGGACTGCAACCACATCCCCGACGCCGCCATGACGCTGGCGGTGATGGCGCTATACGCCGACGGCCCGACGACGCTGCGCCGTATTGGCAGCTGGCGCGTGAAGGAGACGGACCGCATCGCCGCCATGGCCACAGAGCTGCGCCAACTGGGTGCCACCGCAGAGGAAGGCCCCGACTGGCTGCGCGTGCACCCGCTGGGTGCCGACGGGCGCGGCTGGCAAGCCGCCGCCATCCGCACCTACGATGACCACCGCATGGCCATGTGTGCGTCGCTCGCCGCTTTCAATCCCGCGCGGTTGCCGGTACGCATCCTGGACCCGCAGTGCGTCGGCAAGACCTTTCCCGATTATTTCGAGACGCTGTGGTCGGTGGTACAAGCCGCGCCGGCCGACATTCCCGTGATCTGCATCGACGGCCCCACCGCCTCGGGCAAAGGGACGCTGGCCGCCGCCGTGGCCCAGCGCCTGGGCTACCATGTGCTGGACTCCGGTGCCTTATATCGGGTGGTCGGACTCGCTGCCGAGCGGGCCGGCTTGCCCACGGATGAGACGGCGCTGGCCGACCCTGCGCTGGCGCAGCGCTTGGGGGCATTGGCCGAGCAGCTTGCCGTGCGCTTTGCCGACGGGCGCATCTGGCTGGCGGGGGACGACGTCACCGAAGCGGTGCGCAGCGAAGCGGCGGGCATGTTGGCGTCGCGGGTGTCGGCCGTGCCGGCCGTGCGCGCGGGCCTGCTGGCGCTGCAGCGGGGATTTCGACGCCTGCCAGGCCTGGTGGCCGATGGGCGCGACATGGGAACGGTGGTCTTTCCGGATGCGCCACTGAAGGTTTTTTTGACCGCCAGCGCCGCCACGCGCGCCCAGCGGCGCTATGAGCAGTTGATTTCGCGCGGTGAAGCTGCTAACATGGACAGTCTTTTGGCTGACTTGGAGGCACGGGATGCGCGTGATCGCACGCGCGCGGCTGCGCCGCTGAAGCCTGCCGAAGATGCGCTGACCCTCGACAACTCGGAGCAGACCATCGAGCAATCGGTGGAGACCGTGCTGGCGTGGTGGCAGCGCCGTCGGCCGTTTGGTGTCTGAGGGTGTCCGCCTCGACCCAGCTGCCGGCCCTCAGGGCCCCGATGGCGCAGACGGATGGCATGTCCGCACGCCGGAGGGTTCGACAACCCACCACCCGAATACCGTTCGGGTGACTACCCAAAGCCGCCGGTCCCGGACGACCGCGGCACCCAGGAATCTGCATGTCTGAATCATTTGCCGCCCTGTTCGAAGAGTCGCTCAAGCGCGCCGAGATGCGCGCCGGCGAGGTCATCACCGCCGAGGTGGTGCGCATCGACCACAACCATGTGGTCGTCAACGCCGGGCTGAAGTCCGAGGCCTATATCCCCTTGAGCGAGTTCAAGAACGATCAGGGCGAGCTCGAGGTCCAAGTCGGAGATTTCGTTGCCGTCGCGGTCGAGGCCGTCGAAAACGGCTACGGTGACACCATCTTGTCGCGCGACAAGGCCAAGCGCCTGGCCTCGTGGATGTCGCTCGAAAAGGCGCTGGAGTCGGGCGAATTCGTCACCGGCACCACCACCGTCAAGGTCAAGGGTGGCCTCAAGGTCATGGTCAATGGCATCAGTGCGTTCCTGCCCGGCTCGCTGGTCGACACCCGCCCCGTCAAGGATTTGACGCCTTACGAGGGCAAGACCATGGAGCTCAAGGTCATCAAGCTCGACCGCAAACGCAACAATGTCGTGCTCAGCCGCCGTGCCGTCATCGAGGCCAGCATGGGCGAGGAACGAGCCAAACTGCTCGAAACCCTCAAGGAAGGTGCCATCGTCACCGGCGTGGTCAAAAACATCACCGAGTATGGTGCCTTCGTCGATCTGGGTGGCATCGATGGCCTGCTGCACATCACCGACATGGCCTGGCGTCGCGTGCGCCACCCCAACGAGGTGGTGCAGGTGGGCCAAGAAGTCACGGCCAAAGTGCTGAAGTTCGATGCCGAACGCCAGCGTGTCAGCCTGGGCCTCAAGCAAATGGGCGACGACCCCTGGCTGGGCGTGGCGCGCCGCTATCCGGCCGGCACGCGCCTGTTCGGCAAGGTGACCAACATCGCCGACTACGGTGCCTTCGTCGAGCTGGAACCCGGCATCGAGGGCCTGGTACATGTCTCCGAGATGGACTGGACCAACAAGAACGTGGCGCCGAACAAGATGGTGTCCATCGGCGACGAGGTCGAGGTCATGGTCCTCGACATCGACGAGGACAAGCGCCGCATCAGTCTGGGCATGAAGCAGTGCAAGCCCAATCCGTGGCAGGAATTTGCCGACACGCACAAGCGCGGCGACAAGGTCAAGGGTCCGATCAAGTCGATCACCGACTTTGGCGTCTTCGTCGGCCTGGAGTCGGGCATCGACGGCTTGGTGCACCTGTCCGATCTGTCCTGGAACGAGCCGGGTGAGACCGCCGTGCGCAATTACAAGAAGGGCCAAGAAGTCGAGGCCGTCGTGCTGGGCGTGGATGTGGAGCGCGAGCGCATCAGCCTGGGCATCAAGCAACTCGACGCCGATCCGTTCACGACTTTCGTGTCCGTCCACGACAAGGGTGCGACGGTCACCGGCACGGTCAAGAGCGTCGATGCCAAGGGCGCCGAAATCGACCTGGGCCAGGATATCGTGGGCTACCTGCGCGCCAGCGAAATCTCGCGTGACCGCGTCGAAGACGCGCGCAACGTGTTGAAAGTTGGCGACGAGGTAACGGCCGTGATCGTCAATGTCGATCGCAAGAATCGCAGCATCCAGCTCTCGATCAGAGCCAAGGACGCCGCCGACCAGCAAGAGGCCATGACCAACCTCAGCCAGACCTCTGGCAACGCTGGCACCACCAATCTGGGCGCGCTGTTGCGCGCCAAGTTGGATGGTCAAAACGGCTGATCCTGCCCTGCTGGCCCGGGGCTTCCTGGGCCGCAGACCACAGCCCGGTCGGGGGATACCCGCCGGGCTTTTTTCATGGGCACACGCGGAGTCAGCGCCGGCCATACACGGGCTTTGCTGGGCATAATCGTGGTATGAATCGCAGTGAGCTGTTCGATGCCCTGGCTGAGCGTCACCCACATTTGACCGCATCCGATGCGCAGGCCGCAGTCAAAACCCTGCTGGACGCGATGACCGAGAGCCTGATGGCCGGGCAACGCATTGAAATCCGCGGTTTCGGCAGCTTCTCGGTCGGCGAGCGCGCCGCGCGGCAGGCTCGCAATCCGCGTACGGGCGAGCAAGTCGATGTCCCCCCGAAACGAAGGGTGCACTTCAAGCCGGGTAAAGCCCTGCGGGAAGCCGTCGACGGGCCACAGCGGGGGGTGGAATGAGGGTTTTGGGCTGGCTGTTCAAAGCAGCCGTGTTCTTGTTCATCTTTGCACTGGCGATCAACAACCAGGCGCCGGTGCGCGTGCGCGGGCTGTTCGGGGCGCAGTGGGAGGCCCCACTGGTGTTGGTGCTGCTGCTCGTCCTGTGGGCCGGCGTGCTGCTGGGCATGGCCGTGATGGTGCCCCTGTGGTGGCGTGCGCGGCGAACGGCTCGCCAGGGAGGCGTGGTCGCCGAGCCCGCCTCCTCCGCATCGGCAGCAAGCGCAGCTGTGCAGGAAGAGCCACCCCATGGGGTTTGATCTCTCGTGGCTGCTGTGGGCGCTGCCTGCGGCGTTTGCTCTGGGCTGGTTGGCGTCGCGCTTCGATCTGCGGCAGTGGCGGCTGGAGGGTCGTCAGGCACCGCGGGCCTATTTCCGCGGCCTGAATCACCTGCTCAACGAGCAGCAGGACCAGGCCATCGACGCCTTCATCGAGGCGGTTCGGCACGACCCAGATGCAGCGGAGTTGCATTTCGCGCTCGGAGGGCTGTTCCGCCGCCGCGGCGATTATGACCGCGCGGTGCGGGTGCATGAGCACCTGCTCGCCCGCGCTGACCTGCCGCCGCACGAGCGCGAACGGGCGCAGCACGCGCTGGCGTTCGATTTTCTGAAAGCCGGCCTGCTGGACCGGGCCGAGGCGGCCTTCACCGCGTTGCTGGGCACGCGCTACGACACCGACGCCAAAATAGCGCTGCTGGGGATCTACGAACGCTCCCGCGACTGGGCCCGAGCGGCCGAGATGGCCCAGGCATTGGAAGGCAGCGACCGCGGGAGTTTTCGCTTACGCCTCGCGCATCACCGCTGCGAGCAGGCGGCCGCGCTGCACCGCCAAGGGCACACGACCGAGGCGCTGGCGTTGCTGGAGTCGCTGGTCCACCAGGTGCCACAGTCAGCGCGGGCGTGGGCGGCGCTGGCCGATCTGCGGCAGTCGCTCGGGCATGTGGATGGCGGTTTGGCCGCGCTGGAGGCCTTGGCCGACCATTGCCCGCAGCATGTACCGCTGATTGCGCACAGCCTGGCGCAATGGGCCCGGATGGCAGGTGCGCCCGAGCGGGCACGCGCCCGCCTGGCCGCCTGGGCGCAGGCGCATGCCCCATCGCTGGACGTGACGCAGGCGCTGGCCACACTGGACCCGGATGCGGCCACTGCACGGCAGCGCTACATCGCCCACCTGCGCCACGAGCCGTCGCTGGTCGCGGCCACCCTGTGGCTGGCCGGGGTGCCGCTTGGCACCCCGGACGAGGCGCGGCCGGTTCGGCGGGCGCTGGAACACGCCGGCGAACCCCTCAAACGCTACCGCTGCGCGGCCTGCGGATTCGAGTCACGCGAATACTACTGGCATTGCCCGGGCTGCCAAGGCTGGGACACCTACCCCCCCCGCCGCACAGAAGAGCTGTGATCCGCCACGGGGCCTTCAGCCCGCCACGGCTGCCGCGAGTATCCCCTCATCGGCGATCCGATAGAGCCGTCCCTGACGGTCCAGCGGCTCGATAGCTCCGGCGCGGGCCAGGGCGCTGATTTCACGGCTGACGGTCTCGAGCTTGAGGTCCATCATGGCCCCCATGTCCTCACGCGAGAACAGTGTCACCACGCCCGGATCGGTGGCATGGCGCATCTTCAGAATGAAATTGGCCACGCGCTGTCGTGCCGTACCGAAATTGAGCTCCGCAAGCCAGTCATCTGCCTCCTTGAGCGCCTGCTGCCACTTCTGCAATAGCCGCCAGTGCAGGCGCGGGGAGTTCTGCGCCAGACGATGGATGACGTCGGTGGGGATGCGGCACAGCGATGCCTCGGTCAGCGTCGTGGCCTCGCTGTCGTAGCGGCTGGTTGCCAGCGCCTCAAGGCCGACCACATCCCCTGGGCGCAAGACGCGCAGCACGCGCTGTCGCCCGTCGGGGGTACTGCGCACGAGTTTGAGCAGGCCGCTGCGCAGGGTAAAGATGCCATACGCAGCCTCCCCCTCGTGATAGAGGGTCTGCCCCGCCGAAAACACCAGGTCGTCGATGGGTGCGTGGATGAGGTTGAAATCTTGCTCGTTGAGATCGGCAAACAGCACCATGTCGCGGATGCCGCAGGCTTTGCAATCCGCCGTGCCGCGCCAGGCCGATTCGGTCTTGATCGGGATCATGTGACCAATTGTCGCCATTTCTGCGCCGCCGCGTCGGCATGAAAAACCCCCGCATCAGCGGGGGTGGCCATGTTTGCCGCCGCTTCTGCTCAGGTAACCTGCGCGGCCAGCTCGCCCTTGTCGTAGCGCTTGGCCATGGCTTCCAGGTTGTAGACCTGGCCGATGCGATCCGCCATGCCCGCACAACCGAAGGCCTCGTAGCGCGCTTTGCAGATGCCGCTCATCGCTTTCGTGGCCTCCTTCAGGAATTTGCGTGGGTCGAATTCCTTCTTGTTCTCGGCGAGGAATTTGCGCATCGCGCCCGTGGAGGCCATGCGCAGGTCGGTGTCGATGTTGACCTTGCGCACGCCGTGCTTGATGCCTTCGACGATCTCCTCCACCGGCACACCGTAGGTTTGCCCCATGTCGCCACCATAGGTGTTGATGATGGCCAACCAGTCCTCCGGCACGCTGGAGCTGCCGTGCATCACCAGGTGGACGTTGGGGATACGGGCATGGATTTCCTTGACGCGATCGATGCGCAGCACCTTGCCGGTGGGCTTTTGCGAGAATTTGTAAGCGCCGTGGCTGGTGCCAATGGCGATGGCCAGCGCATCGACCTGGGTCTTGCGCACGAAGTCGGCGGCCTCATTCGGGTCGGTCAGCAGCATCGAGTGGTCCAGCGTCCCCTCGGCACCAATGCCATCCTCCTCGCCCGCTTTGCCAGTCTCCAGGCTGCCCAGACACCCCAGTTCACCCTCTACCGATACCCCACAGGCATGCGCCATGTCGACCACGGTACGGGTGACGCGCACGTTGTATTCGTAGTCGGAGGGGGTCTTGCCATCCTCGCGCAGGCTGCCGTCCATCATCACCGAGCTGAAGCCGGACTGAATCGAGCGCATGCACACGCCTGGTGTCGTGCCGTGGTCTTGGTGCATGCAGATCGGGATGTCCGGGTATTGCTCCAGTGCGGCCAACACCAGGTGGCGCAGGAACGGCTCACCAGCGTAAGACCGCGCCCCTGCCGAAGCCTGCAGTATCACGGGGCTGCGCGTGGCCGCCGCCGCCTGCATGATGGCATGGATCTGCTCCATGTTGTTGACATTGAAGGCTGGCACGCCGTAGCCGTGTTCAGCGGCGTGGTCCAGCAGTTGACGCAGGGTGATCAAAGCCATGGGGATGCTCCTCAAAACAGGGGGACTTCAGCCGCGCGCGCGGCGTTGCAGGATTTCGAAGGCCGGCAGTGTCTTGCCTTCCAGCACCTCCAGGAAGGCACCACCGCCGGTGGAGATGTAGCCGACATCCTTTTCGATACCGTACTTGGCGATCGCCGCCAACGTGTCGCCGCCGCCGGCGATCGAAAACGCTTTGGAGCGCGCGATCGCATGCGCCAACGTGCGTGTGCCGTTCTCGAATGGAGCGAACTCGAACACACCCACCGGGCCGTTCCAGACGATGGTACCGGCACTCTCCAGCTGTGCGGCCAACTGCGCGGCGGTCTGCGGGCCGATGTCGAGGATCATGTCGCCCTCGCTCACCTCGGTCGCGGCCTTGACGGTGGCCGGCGCATCGGCCTTGAACTCGGATGCGACGACCACGTCCACCGGGATTGGCACCTCGGCACCGCGTGCCTTCATGGCTTCGATGACAGCGCGGGCTTCGCCGACCAAGTCGGGCTCAGCCAGGCTCTTGCCGACCGGCAGGCCTGCGGCCAACATGAAGGTATTGGCGATGCCGCCGCCGACGATCAAGCGATCGACCTTCTGCGCCAGCGACTGTAAGATGGTGAGCTTGGTGGAGACTTTGGAGCCGGCGACGATGGCCACCAGTGGGCGCGCTGGCTGCTCTAGTGCGCGCGCGAGGGCGTCGATCTCGGCGGCCAGCAGCGGCCCCGCGCAGGCCACCGGCGCATACTCGGCGATGCCATAGGTGCTGGCCTCGGCGCGGTGCGCGGTGCCAAAAGCATCATGCACAAAAATATCACACAGCGCAGCCATCTTGCGCGCCAACTCCGGGCTGTTCTTTTTCTCGCCCTGGTTCAGGCGGCAGTTTTCCAGCAGCACCACCTGGCCCGGCGCTACGGTAAAGCCCCCATCCACCCAGCGCTGGATCAACGGCACCGGCTGTCCCAGCAATTCACTGAGGCGCTCGGCCACCGGGGCGAGTGTGTCCTCGGGCTTGGGCTGACCTTCGGTCGGGCGGCCCAGGTGGGAGGTCAGCATGACGCCCGCGCCGGCCTCCAGGGCCGCGCGGATGGCCGGCACAGAGGCGCGGATACGGGTGTCTTCCGTAATGCGCGCCACGCCGTCTACGAAGGCCAGCGGCACATTCAGGTCGGCGCGGATGAAAACGCGCTTGCCCCGGGCCTGGCCCTGGGCACACAGATCGGTAAAACGGATGAAATCCATCGGTCGGGCTCCGGCTCAAGTGGCCCTGGCACATGCCAGGGCCT
>CALEDU010000063.1 GCA_937949455.1 uncultured Tepidimonas sp.
ACCCAGTCGGCAGCCGGTGCGGTCAGTACGCGGTGCAGGGGCATCGCCCAATCGATGGTCCCCGCCACCAGCGCCGACACCTGGGCCCCTTTGCGTGCCGCCTGCCGAATGCGCTGCGCAAACAGCGGATGATCCTTACGCAGATTCGAGCCGACCACGAATACCCGCTCCAGGGCGGACAGATCGGCAATCGGCAACCCCAGCCAGCGGGCCTGCCCCGCCGGTGCGGCGTGATCGAACGCGGCCGCGCGCAGCCGGTGGTCCAGGTTGGGGCTACCCAAGCCGGACATCAGGGAGCGCGCCAAGGCCAGCTCCTCGACCGTCGCATGGGGGCTGGCCAGCAGGCCGATGGCACCCGCGCCGTGCTGCTCGCGCACGCCTTTGAGGCCGTTGGCGACATACTCCAGTGCGCTTTGCCAATCCACCGTGCGCCATGCGCCGCCCTGCTTGATCATGGGCTGCGTCAGGCGGTCAGGGCTGTTGAGCGCCTCGTAGCTGAAGCGGTCACGGTCGGCAATCCAACACTCGTTGACGGCTTCGTTTTCCAGCGGCACGACGCGCAACACACGGTCGCCCTTGACCTGAACGATGAGATTGGCCCCGGTGGAATCGTGCGGGCTGATGCTCTTGCGCCGCGACAGCTCCCAGGTGCGTGCGGCATAGCGGAACGGCTTGCTGGTCAGCGCGCCCACCGGGCACAGATCGATCATGTTGCCGGAGAGCTCGGAGTCCACCGTCTGGCCGACGAAGGTCTCGATTTCGGAGTGCTCGCCGCGGTGGCTCATGCCCAGTTCCATGACGCCAGCAATCTCTTGCCCGAAGCGCACGCAGCGGGTGCAGTGGATACAGCGGCTCATCTCTTCCATCGAGATCAGCGGCCCGACGTTCTTGTGGAAGACGATGCGCTTTTCTTCCTCGTAGCGCGAATGCGTGCCGCCATAGCCCACCGCCAGGTCCTGTAACTGGCACTCGCCGCCCTGGTCGCAGATCGGGCAGTCCAGCGGGTGGTTGATAAGCAAAAACTCCATCACCGCTTTCTGCGCCTTGATGGCCTTCTCACTCTTGGTGCGCACGACCATGCCCATCGTCACTGGCGTGGCGCAAGCGGGCATGGGCTTGGGGGCTTTTTCCACATCCACCAGGCACATGCGGCAGTTGGCCGCGATGGACAACTTCTTGTGGTAGCAGAAGTGGGGCACGTAGACACCCGCTTTTTCGGCCGCATGCATGACCATGCTGCCGGGCGGGACCTCCACCTTCTTGCCATCGAGTTCGATTTCAACCATGGAGGCGCTCACTTCAGACGTAGGCCGGGACCATGCAGGTCTTGTGTTCGACGTGATAGACGAATTCGTCGCGGAAATGTTTGATCATCCCGCGCACCGGCATCGCCGCCGCGTCGCCCAGCGCACAGATCGTGCGGCCCATGATGTTTTCGGCCACGTTGTCGAGCAGGTCGAGATCGCTGGGACGACCCTGACCGTTCTCGATGCGATCGACCACCCGCCACAGCCAGCCCGTGCCCTCGCGGCATGGGGTGCACTGGCCACACGACTCGTGCATGTAGAAATAGCTCAAGCGCTGCAGCGACTTGACCATGCAGCGCGTGTCGTCCATCACGATGACCGCGCCCGACCCCAGCATGGAGCCCGCTTTGGCAATCGAGTCGTAATCCATCGTGCAGTCCATCATGATGGACGCGGGCAGTACCGGTGCCGAGGAGCCCCCGGGGATCACCGCCTTGAGTGCACGCCCCCCGCGCACGCCGCCCGCCAGTTCCAGCAGCTTGGCAAACGGTGTGCCCAGCGGGATTTCGTAGTTGCCTGGCCGCTCGACGTCCCCGCTGACCGAGAAAATCTTGGTGCCGCCGTTGTTGGGCTTGCCGACCTCCAGATAGGCCTGGCCGCCGTGGCGGATGATCCACGGCACCGCAGCGAACGTCTCGGTGTTGTTGATGGTGGTCGGCTTGCCATACAGGCCAAAGCTGGCCGGAAACGGCGGCTTGAAGCGCGGCTGGCCCTTTTTGCCCTCCAGCGATTCGAGCAGCGCGGTTTCTTCCCCGCAGATGTAGGCGCCGAATCCGTGGTGGGCGTGGAGCTGGAAGCTGAACTCGCTGCCTAGGATGTTATCCCCGAGATAACCTGCAGCGCGAGCCTCCTCCAGTGCAGCCTCGAAACGCTCGTAGACCTGGAAAATCTCGCCGTGGATGTAGTTGTAGCCGACGGAGACCCCCATGGCATATGCCGCGATCGTCATGCCCTCGATGACGATGTGCGGGTTGTACATGAGGATGTCGCGATCCTTACAGGTGCCGGGCTCGCCCTCGTCCGAATTGCACACGAGGTATTTCTGACCCGGAAACTGGCGGGGCATGAAGCTCCACTTCAGGCCAGTGGGGAAGCCCGCGCCTCCACGCCCGCGCAGCGCGCTGGTCTTGATCTCGGTGATCACCTGATCGGGCGTCAGGCCTTCGCCGCCGTCTTTGCCTAGGATGCGACGCAGCGCCTGATAACCCCCGCGCGCCTCGTAGTCCTTCAGGCACCAGTTGGTACCGTCCAGGCCCGCATAGATCTGCGGTTGGATGTGGCGGCCGTGGAAACAGGTCTGTACCCCAGTCGCCTGAAATTCCTGCAGAAGCGGGTGAACTTTCATGCCTGATCCTCCGCAGCCGCAGCGCGCAATCCATCGACCAGTTGGTCGAGCCGCTCGGTCGTCATGAAGCTGCACATGTGGCGGTCGTTGACCAGCATCACCGGCGCATCGGCACAGGCACCCAAACACTCGCACGACTGCAAGGTGAAGATGCCGTCGGCGGTGGTCTCGCCGGGACGCACGCCCAGCTTGTCGGCCAGATACTGCAGCGCCTTGGCACCATCGCGCAACTGACACGGCAGGTTGGTGCAGACGTTGAGCTTGAAGCGCCCAACCGGCTGCTGGTTGTACATGTTGTAGAAGGTCGTGACCTCATGCACGGCGATGGGTGCCATACCCAGGTAGTCGGCCACGGCCCGCTCGGCGGCTGGGCTGACCCAGCCTTGCTCCTGCTGCACGATGGCCAGACAGGCCATGACCGCCGACTGACGCTGATCAGCCGGGTATTTGGCAACCTCACGCGCAAACCGAGCCAGTGTCGCCTCGGACAGCGCCATCGGCTCGAGGGTGTGGGATTCGGTGCTCATCGGTCGATCTCTCCAAACACGATGTCCAAGGTGCCGATGATGGCCACGGCGTCGGCCAACATGTGGCCGCGCGCCATCTCGTCCAGGCAGGACAGGTGGGCGAAGCCCGGCGCTCGGATCTTCAGCCGGTAAGGCTTGTTGGCACCGTCACTCACCAGATAGATGCCAAACTCGCCCTTGGGATGCTCGACCGCCGCATAGGCCTCGCCTTGCGGGACATGAAAGCCCTCAGTGAAGAGCTTGAAGTGGTGGATCAGCTCCTCCATATTGGACTTCATGGCTTCGCGCTTGGGCGGTGCAACCTTGGTGTTGTCGGTGATGACCGGCCCCGGGTTGGCACGCAACCAGTCCACGCACTGCTTGATGATGCGGTTGGATTGGCGCATCTCTTCCATGCGCACCAGGTAGCGGTCGTAGGTGTCGCCCGTCTTTCCCACAGGGATGTCGAAGTCGAGCCGGTCGTACACCTCGTAGGGCTGCTTTTTGCGCAAATCCCAGGCGATGCCAGAGCCGCGCAGCATGGGGCCGGTCATGCCCATGGCCAATGCCTTCTCGGGCGTGACCACGCCGATACCAACGGTGCGTTGCTTCCAGATACGGTTGTCGGTCAACAGCGTGTGGTACTCCTCCAGATATTTGGGGAAGCGCTGCGTGAAATCGTCAATGAAGTCCAGCAGTGAACCCTGACGGTTCTGGTTGAGTTCCTCCAGCGCCCGCGCATTGCGGATTTTGCTGACCTTGTACTGGGGCATCGTATCCGGCAGATCACGGTAGACCCCGCCCGGGCGGAAATAGGCCGCGTGCATACGCGCGCCGGACACCGCCTCGTACATGTCGAACAGATCTTCGCGCTCGCGGAAGCAGTACAGCAAGATGGTCGAACTGCCGCAGTCATTGCCATGCGAGCCCAGCCACATCAGGTGATTGAGCAGCCGGGTGATTTCCGAGAACATCACGCGGATGTACTGCGCGCGAATCGGCACCTCGATGCCCAACAGCTTTTCGATCGCTAGGCAGTAGGCGTGCTCATTGCACATCATCGAGACGTAGTCCAGCCGATCCATGTAGGGCAACGACTGGATGAACGTCTTGTGCTCGGCCAGCTTTTCGGTGGCGCGGTGCAGCAACCCGATGTGCGGGTCGGCACGCTGCACCACCTCGCCGTCGAGTTCCAACACCAACCGCAGCACGCCGTGGGCGGCGGGATGTTGCGGACCGAAATTTAGGGTGTAGTTCTTGATGTCAGCCATGACCATCTACCTTCGGGGCGGATAGCCCGTCAGTGCAGCCCCCCGTACGCGTCTTCGCGAATGATGCGCGGGGTAATCTCGCGCGGCTCGATCGTGACTGGCTCGTAGATGACGCGTCGGCGCTCGGGGTCGTAGCGCATCTCGACATGCCCGGACAAAGGAAAATCCTTGCGGAACGGGTGACCGATGAAGCCATAGTCGGTGAGGATGCGCCGCAGATCCGCATGCCCCTCGAAGACGATACCAAACAGGTCGAAGGCCTCCCGTTCATACCAGTTGGCCGAGGGCCAAACCGATGTCACGGAGTCGATGAGCGGAAACTCGTCATCGGGGCAAAAGGTACGCACCCGCACACGCTGATTCAAACTCACGGACAACAAGTGGGACACCACGGCAAAACGCGGCCCCTCCCAGGCTCCGTCGCGGTAGGCCGAGTAGTCCACGCCGCAAAGATCGATCAACTGCTCGAAACGGCAACCCGGGGCATCGCGCAGGGTACGCATGGCGTGAAGGTACTGCGACGCCGCCACCACCACGGTCACTTCGCCGCGGGACAGGGTCACGCTCTGGGCCCGCTCGCCCAGGGCGGCGGCCACGGCATCGCGCACCGCCTCATCCGCCGGACGCACGGATTGGGAAGCGAGTGCGGCCCAGTCAGCGGATACCATCGTCGAGGTCATCGATATTCCTCCTGGAGACACCGCCCGCGGCCGTTCATCAGACGCGGGCAATGGTGTTGGTGCGGCGAATCTTGTGCTGCAACTGGATGATTCCGTACAGCAGCGCCTCGGCCGTCGGGGGACAGCCGGGCACATACACATCCACGGGAACGATCCGGTCGCAGCCGCGCACCACCGAATAACTGTAGTGGTAGTAGCCGCCACCGTTGGCGCACGACCCCATCGACAGCACCCAGCGCGGCTCAGCCATCTGGTCGTACACCTTGCGCAGCGCGGGGGCCATCTTGTTGCACAGTGTGCCCGCCACGATCATCAGATCGGACTGCCGGGGGCTGGCGCGAAACACCTCGGCACCAAAGCGGGCAATATCGTAGCGCGCCGTCGCGGCGTGCATCATCTCGACCGCGCAGCACGCCAACCCAAAGGTCATCGGCCAGAGCGATCCTGTCTTGGCCCAGTTCACCACAGCGTCATAGCTGGTGGTGAAGATGCCTTCCTTGAACACACCTTCGATCATCTGTCGCTCCCAGATACTGCCCGCCGTTGTGCCTGCCGTGTCGTCTGGTGCACCCGCTCACTCCCAGTCCAGCGCACCCTTTTTCCACTCGTAGACAAACCCCACCACGAGGATCGCCAAGAACATCACACCCGCCCAGAAGCCTGTCGCGCCGATGTCGGCAAATGCCACCGCCCAAGGAATCAAGAAGGCGATTTCCAGGTCGAACAAAATGAACAAAATGGCCACCAGGTAGTAGCGCACATCGAACTTCATGCGCGCATCCTCGAAAGCCTCGAAGCCGCATTCGTAAGGGGAGTTTTTTTCGGGATCCGGACGGTTCGGGCCGAGCAGGTAGCCGAACGCTTGCGGAAGCACACCGACACCCAAGCCCACCAGGATGAACAGGAAGACAGGAAGGTACTGCTCAAGGGTCACGGGCGTCTCCAGGAAAAAGCGCCCTGCAGGCGCTTTGTCTTTGTCATTATCTGCACTGGTGCCGACGGCGAGACTCGAACTCGCACAGCTTTCGCCACTACCCCCTCAAGATAGCGTGTCTACCAATTCCACCACGTCGGCAAGGGTATGTCGTCGAGCGCTGGGTTTGGCTGCACCAACCAGCTGCGAGCCATACATCGACGACAGCAGAAGATTGTATCCGGAAAAATTCACCTTTATGGGGCAAGCAGGCGAGAACACCCGCGCCCCCTGCCTTACTGACCCGGTATCTGTGCAGCGCCCGCTGCAGGCTGCTCCTGCGGGGCCACACCAGAAGCGCCGGCAGCTGCCGGCACTGCCGGAACGTTTTCAAGCACACTGCCAGAACTGCTGGCCTTGCTGGGACGCTGGTAGCCCATGAAGGCCAGCGCCAGGGTCGAGGCAAGGAAGACCGCCGCCAACACGGCAGTGCTGCGCGACAGGAAATTGGCCCCGCCTGAAGCACCGAACAGACTGGCCGATGCCCCACCCCCAAATGCCGCTCCGGCGTCGGCGCCTTTGCCGTGCTGTACCAGAACCAGACCAATCATGGCCAGTGCGGACAGCACCTGCACCACCATCAACAACGTAGACAACACGTTCATGAAAACCCCTGAAAGTTGAGCAGCACCCCGATTGGCGTCCCGGCACCCCGATCAAGGGGCCGCCGCGATGATGCGCATAAATTCATCCGCCTTGAGCGACGCGCTGCCAATGAGGCCCCCATCGATGTCGGGCTGAGCCAACAGCGCCGCGGCGTTGCCCGCGTTCATGCTTCCGCCGTAGAGGATGCGCACCCGCCGGTCACTCGCGGACGCCGCGCGCAGTTGCGCACGCAGCACTGCATGGACCGCCTGGGCCTGCTCCGGCGTGGCGGTGCGCCCTGTACCAATGGCCCACACCGGCTCGTACGCAACCACGATCTCGGTTACGCAGTGACGCACCGCGTGGATGACCGCCGCTAGCTGGCGCTTGACGACATGTTCGGTGTCACCCTGCATGCGCTCGACTTCGGTCTCGCCGACACACACGATGGGGGTGATGCCGCAAGCCAGTGCCTGTTGCGCTTTGCGCGCCACGGTCTCATCCGTTTCGCCATGAAAGCGCCGTCGTTCGGAATGCCCGACGATGGCCCAGCGGCAGCCAAAATCACGCAGCATCGATGCACTGACCTCACCGGTATAGGGGCCAGCCTCGTGCGCCGAGACATCCTGCGCCCCCCAAGTCACGGGGCCCCCTGCGCACAGCGCTTGCGCCTGCGCCAGGTACGGGGCCGGCACGCATACGGCGACATCGGCACGCGCACCGGCCGCCAGCCCATCGCGCAATG
>CALEDU010000064.1 GCA_937949455.1 uncultured Tepidimonas sp.
GCCTCAGGCCCAGCTGTTGTCGGATGGCCTGCGTGGCCTGCAAGCCATCCATGACCGGCATTTGCATGTCCATCAACACCACATCCCAGCCTTCGGGCTGGGCCCTGAGCCCATCCAATGCCGCCTGACCATGCTCGGCCACCGTGACTTCTGCCCCCTCCCGACGGAGCAAATCGCGCGCCACTTGCTGGTTGATCGCATTGTCCTCGACGAGCAGGATGCGCATGCCCGCCAGGCGTCGCCCCGTGTTCGGTCGGGCTGTCGCCGCCGGAGCGGCCCCGTCCGCCGCGGCCTTGGCCGCCCGCACCGCCTCCAGCAGCATGGAAGCCGTGACCGGCTTGACCAAAAACCCGTCCAGGACAGACTGCCGCTCGCTGGGCACCTGCGCCAGCACGTCGCGCCCGCTGGCGGTCACCATCACGATCGCGCTGCGCTGCGCCGCCACGCCGCCCTTGCGCACGGCCTCGGCCAAGGCCAGTCCATCCATGCCCGGCAGCGACCAGTCGACGAATACCACGTCGAACGGCACGGCGGCGCGTTGCATGGCCGCCAACGCACCCTCGGCATCGGCCACCGCCTCGCAGCTCCAACCCAGTTGATGGATGGCGTTGGCCAACAGCTCGCGCGCCAGTGGGTGGTCATCCACCAGCAGACAGCGCAAGGCCGCCAGATCGCGCGGAATCGCCTCGGCAGCCAGCCCCGCTGGCACATTGCGCGCCACGGGCAACTCGATCTCGAAGGCAAAGGTGCTACCCCGGCCTGGGGCACTGTCCACCGTGATGGTGCCGCCCATCAGCTGCACCAGCCGCTGGCTGATGGTCAGCCCCAAGCCAGTGCCGCCAAAGCGGCGTGTGGTGGACGCTTCGGCTTGGGTAAACGGGGTGAAAAGTCGCGCCACCACTTCGGGCGACATGCCGATGCCGGTGTCGATGACCGCCAACCGCAGCCGCACCCGCTCGGCCCCGTCCGGCTCCACATGGCGCGCCAGCCAGCGCGCCTGCAGGGTCACGCTGCCGGCAGCGGTAAATTTGATGGCATTGCCGGTTAGATTGATGAGCACCTGCTGCAGCCGCATGGCATCGCCCACCAGCACACGCGGGATGGCGGGATCGATGTCGTAGAGCAACTCCAGCCGCTTGCCATTCAGATTGGCGGCCATGATGGTGGCCAGGTCGCGCCAGAGCCGATCGACTGCAAACGGCTCGGGGTCGAGTTCGAGCTTGCCCGCCTCGATCTTGGAGAAGTCCAGGATGTCGTTGATGATGCCCAGCAAGGACTTGGCCGCCGACTCGGCTTTTTCGGCGTAGTCGCGCTGGCGCGCATCCAGCGCGGTGCCCACCAGGAGTTGCAACATCCCCAGCACCGCGTTCATGGGCGTGCGGATCTCGTGGCTCATGTTGGCCAGGAACTGGCTCTTGGCGCGGCTGGCCTCTTCGGCTGCACGGCGGGCGTTTTCGATCTCGGTGACATCGTAGCGCAAGCCGACATGCAAGCCACTGGGGGTCAGGCGCTCGACGATGCGCAGCACCTGGCCGTCGGGGCGATACGCGATGCGGTCGGTGGTCCCGGCGCGGAAGTCGCTCAGACGCTGCTGCAACCACGCCTCGGGGTCTTCCCCGCGCAAATCGATGCCGCCGCGCGCAACCCCTGTGCGGATGAAGGTCTCGAAGTCCACGCCCGGCTGCCGCAGCACATCCGCCAGCACCTCGTGCAGGCGATAGAAGCGCTCGTTGGCCCAAACCAGGCGCTCGCGGGCATCGAACACCGACACCGCCGCGCCCACCGCGTCCAGCGCGCTGACCAGCAATTCGCGGTTGGACTCGGCCTCGCTGCGCGCGCGCTCCAGCTCGGTGATATCCAAGCGAAAACCGACGATATATCCGTCGGGCGTGCGCCGCTCGATGATGCGCAGGACGCGCCCACTGGACAGATGGCGCAGGAAGTCGGCGTTGCCCGCGCGGTGCACCCGCAGCCGCTCCTGCACCCAGTCCTCGACCCGCCCGATGGCATCGGGGTACTCGCCGCGCTCGGCCCCGTAGCGCAAGATCTCTTCGAAGCTGCGCCCTGGCTCGATGATGGGCGCCGTGATGGGGTAGTACTCGCGGTAGGCCTCGTTGCAAAATACCAAGCGATCCTCGGGGTCGTAGAGCGCAAAAGCCCCATCGACGGCCTCGATGGCGCTGCGCAGCAGGCGCTCGGCGCGCGCGGCGTTTTCTTCTGCCGCTTTGACGTCGGTGATGTCGAGGTTGGTGCCGTAAATCTGGCGCGCGCGACCATCGTCGTCGCGCTCGAAGGCCTGCCCGCGCGTGCGCACCCAGCGCCAGTGCCCGTCGGTGTGGCGCATGCGCAAAACGTACTCAAAGGCGTCACTGAGGCCTTCGGCGTGTGCCTGCAAGTTCAGCATCCACCCGGACAGGTCGTCCGGATGCACATGCTCGGCCCAGGTGGCCATGCCGATGCGCAGTGGCCCTGCCTCAGGCCGGCCCAGCATGCGCAGCCAGCGCTCGTCCACCTCGGCCTCGCCAGTGGCGGGGTCCAGCACCCAGGTGCCCGCGCCCGTGGCACGGATCAGATTGTCCTGGCGCTGCTGCGCCGTACGCAGTGCCGCTTCGGCGCGTTTTCGTGGCGTGATGTCAAAGCGGATGGACAGATAGCGCTCGATCTCGCCATCCGGCCCCATGAGCGGTGCCACGATGCTGTCCACCCAATAGAGTTGACCGTCCTTGGCACGGTTGCAGATTTCGCCGCGCCAAGCCCGACCGCTGCGGATGGTGGTCCAAAACCCGCGCCAGAACGCGACGCCATGGTAGCCGGAGTTGATGATGCGGTGCGGCGCGCCGATCAGCTCGTCACGCGTGTAGCCGCTGATGGCGCAAAACGCCTCGTTGACATCGACAATGGTGCCGTCCGGTGCGGCTTGGCTGACGATGGCGTGCTGCCGCACGGTGGCCATCAGGGTTTCGGCCTCGGCCAGCGCGGTCTGCAGCCGCTCTTGGGTGCGCACGCGCTCGGTGATGTCGATATCCACCGCCATGAAACCCGTGCAGGTGCCGGCTTCGTCGCGCAACGGCACGAGTTCGATCGACACCCAGTAGTCGCTGCCATCCTTGCGACGGTTGAGGGTATCGACCTCGCAGCCCTGGCCGCGACGCACCGCCTCGCGCAGCACCGCCACCGCCTGGGGGTCGGTGGCAGGCGACTGGAACAAATGCCCCGGCACCTGGCCGAGCAGTTCGTCCCGGGTGTAGCCCGTCAAAGCCTCGCAAGCATCGTTGACCCAGGTGATGCGGCCGGATGCGTCCGTGAAGATGATGGCGTTGTGGGTGTAGCGCGCCACCAGCGACAGCCGCGCCACATCGCTGCGCAGGGCCGCCACTCGCTCGCGCTCCGCGCGGCGCAGCCGAAACGCCGCCATCGTCGCCCAGCCAGCCAACAAGGCGATTGGCAGGGCACCGACCGCGATGATCGGCACGGCCGCGGGCGACCATTGCCGCTCCAGCGCCGGGGTGCTGCGCACGGCCAACAGGTAGCGGCGCTGCCCTAGGTAGACGATGCGTCCCGCCCCCGCCCGCGCCTGCCCCAACCACGCATCGCTTGACGCGCCGACCATGGCGGGCACCGCTGGCAGGTGCCCGCCATGGCCATCGGTGTCGAGGAGATTGACCCCCTGCGCGCCATCCCCTGCATCAGGGGTGGCGACGGCTTGTCCAGGGGGCGCAGCGCTGGCCGCCGGCTGTGCGTCCAGATCCACCCAGTGCCAATCGAGACGCTCACCGCGCAGGCCCGCCTCGTAGGCCAGCTCGCGCGCGGGCACACCCGAGACCACGAAGCCCGCCAAATCGGCCCAACGCTGGTCCAGGCCAGCGGGTGCCCACCCCCCGCGGTAGAGCGGCACGACGAACAGCAATCCGGGCTCGACATTTTCGGTGTGGGCCAGACGGACCGGGGCCGTCACCGCCCAGTCGCCGCTGGCGGCCGCCTGCTGCATGGCGCGCCAGCGCACGGGATCGGCGCTGAGTTCGAGCCCAATCACCCGCTCCTGTCCGGAGGGCTCGATCCAGTCGACGACATAGCGGTCCGCACTGGGGTAGGGCATGGGCCGGATCGGGCGCATGGACACATCCACCGGCAAGCCGCGCGCCTTCACCTGCGCCTGCCAGTCGGGTACGGATTCGGGGGGCAAGCGACGCACCAAGGCCAGGCCCGAGGAGGCGGGATAACGCTCGGCCAACTCCAGCGAGCGGACATAGGCCTGCGCCGCCCGCCAGTCGGCCTGCGGCTGTGCATGCAGCCAGCTGCGCACCCCCAGCAACAGGGCGGCATAGCGCTGCATGGTCGCGTCCAGGCGCCGCTCGGCGCCATCCAGCTCGTGCTCCAGGTAAGTTTGCAATTCCTGCTGCGCTTGGCGGTCCACCCACCAGGCCAGCCCCGCCCCCACAGCCAACACAGCCACGGCCACCAGGGCAGCGACCCAGCCAGCCCCGATCACCTGCCAACGGTTTTTCATGCTTGCCCCCTACCCGCCTTGGCTTGTTACGCTATGCCAACACGCGCCGGATCTCGGCGCCCAAGCGCTCGGCATCCAGCGGCTTGGCCACGTAGCCATCGGCCCCGGCTTGCAGGATGCGCCGCCGGTCCTCGGGCAGGTCATAGGCGGTGACCATGATCACCGGAGTGCGCCGCTGCCCGCCGGCGGCCTCGCGTGCGCGCAGCTCGCGCAACGCCTCCAGGCCGTCCAGACCGGGCATTGTCACATCCATCAACACCAGATCGAAAATTTGCGCATGCAGGGCCTCCAGGGCTTTGTGGCCATCGCCCACCAAGACCCCGCTGTGCCCCATGTCGCGCAGGATGCGCGCAGCCAGGCGCAGATTGAGCGGGTTGTCATCGGCCACCAGCACGCGCAGTGGACGTATCGGGGTAGCGGTTGCAGTCATGTCAAACCAGTGGTTGTTGTGTGATTGTGCCTAGATTCTGCTGCCCAACAAGCCGCTTGCCCCTGCCGCGCGGTCTGTGGTCCAATTCTGTTGGCGTGATCCCACGCATTCGCAACGATTTCTGCGCATGACCCCCCGTATTCGCCCCTGGCTGCTGGCGTCCCCCTGGCTCGCCGCAGCTGCAAGTCTCGGTTTGCCCGGCTGCGCCCCTTCCGAGCGCGCCCCCGAGTCCTCCTTTCGTCTGCTGGATGGCAGCACCTTGACCAGCGCCGACTTGCGCGGCAAAGTGTGGCTGGTCAACTTTTGGGCCACCACCTGCGTCAGTTGCGTCAAGGAGATGCCACAACTCGTCGAGACACACCGACGCTTTGCCGCACGCGGCTTCGAGACGGTCGCAGTGGCGATGAGCTACGACCCCCCAGAGTGGGTGGCCAACTTCACTCGGACGCGGCAGTTGCCTTTCCGGGTAGCGCTCGACCATGACGGTTCGCTGGCGCGCGCTTGGGGCGATGTCAAGCTCACACCGACTACTTACATCGTGGACCGGCAAGGACGCATCGTCAAGCGCTATGTGGGCGAGCCGGATTTCGCGGCTTTGGCCATGCTATTGGACAAATTGCTGACCGAGCGTTGAAGCCCCCCTCGCGCTGCAGTTCGGGGATGCTGCGGGGGGCAGCACGCCGCCCCGCAGTCGGGGGTTCATTCGCGATAGGCGTCGTGACAGGCTTTGCAGGTGGCTGCGGCATCGCCGAAGGATTTTTTCACGGCATCCAGATTGCCTGTGCGGGTGGCGGCCTCCAAATCGGCAATTGCTTTCATCATCTTGTCCGCGCCGGCACGCACCTTGTCCATCTCCGTCCAGGCTTCGGGCTTGGTGCGGCTCTTGAGCTTCTCGGTCTCGGGGGTAAAACCGGCCCAGGGCAATTTTGACAGGGTCACCACGATGGCCGCGTTTTCTTGCGCCACCTTGGCATCGAAGGGCACGCGCCCTTGAGCCATGGCACCGATGCGGCTGAAGTGGTTGCCCATGACCGCGAAGGCGGACTGGCGGTACTTGACGGCGTCTTCTGGCTTTTGGAACTGCGCATGGGCAGCACCACTGAGGAGTACGGCCGCTGCCGCGGCGAGCATACGAATCTTCATGGAAACACCTCCAAAACACTTGCGAGGTTTACAGTGTATGCTGATGCTCGAGAATTTGCGATGACACGGCCCTGTCCAGGGAGTTCGCCATGACGTCTGCCCCCTACTGCGTGCCTGTGCGGGTCTGGGATTTGCCGACCCGGCTGTTCCATTGGCTGTTGGTCGCGGCCGTGCTGGGCTTGGTCATCACCGGCAACCTGGGGGGCAACTGGATGAGCTGGCACCAGCGGCTGGGCTACGCGGTGCTGGCCCTGCTGCTCTTTCGCATGCTGTGGGGGCTGGTGGGCGGTCGCTGGTCGCGCTTTCGCCACTTCGTGCGCGGGCCTGGCGCGGTGCTGGACTACCTGCGCGGGCGCGGCACGGCGCACGACGAGGTCGGGCACTCGCCCTTGGGGGCGCTGTCGGTGTTGGCCATGCTGGCGGCGTTGGCGGTGCAGGTGGGCACCGGCCTCATCAGCGACGACGAGATTGCCTTCGTGGGGCCGTTGGCCCGCTTCGTCACCGCCGACACCGCCTATGCCGCAACGGCCTACCACAAAAACTGGGGCAAACTGCTGGTGCTGGGGCTGATCGCCCTGCACATCGCCGCCATCGCCTACTACCGGCTGTTTCGCGGCCGGGCGCTGCTGCCGGCCATGCTGCACGGCGACAAACCGTTGCCACCCGACACCCCGGCCAGTGCCGACGGCTGGCGGCAACGCCTGCTTGCACTGGGGGTGGCTGCGGCCTGTGTCGCGGCGACGCTGGCGGTGGTCAACCTGGGCAACCCCTGAGCGCGGCCCTCTCGCCGCCGGCGGCGGATGGCCCTATCATTGGCGCATGGTCGACGATCCCGCCTTGGTCACCCCCACCGGCGCTGCACCCGACATCCGCCTGCAGACCGTCGTCGATGGTGCCCCGCTGGACGACATTCGCCGCCTGTTTCTGGAATACCAGGACGACATCGGCATCGACCTGGGTTTTCAGGGGTTTGCCGATGAGCTGTCCGGTTTGCCGGGTGCCTACGCGCCTCCGCTGGGTGCGCTGGTGCTGGCCACGGTGGACGGCGCAGCAGCGGGCTGCTGCGCCCTGCGCCCTTTGCTGGACAGTGATCACGGCAATGCGTGCGAGATGAAACGCCTGTTCGTGCGACGGGCGTTTCGGGGCTTCGGCCTGGGTCGCCAACTGGTCGAGCAAACGCTGCTGCTCGCGCAGCAAGCGGGCTACGACTGCGTGCTGCTGGATACGCTGCGCGACATGGAGGCGGCGCGCACCCTGTATCACGAGATCGGGTTCGAGGAAATCCCCCCCTACTACCACAACCCGCTGCCGGGCGCGCACTACCTCAAGCTGAGTTTTTGAGCGGCCTCGGTGCAGCCCTTCAGCGCAATTGCCGCGCCTGCGCCAACAGCGTGTCGGCGTCGCTGACTTCGAACTGGCCCGGCCCCTCGATATTGAGCGTCTTGACCACCCCGTCCTGCACGAGCATGGAGTAGCGGTTGCTGCGCAGGCCCAGGCCACGTGCCGTCAGGTCCAGCGTCAACCCGGTGGCCTGGGCAAACTGGGCACTGCCATCGGCCAGCATCCGCACCTTGCCGGCCGTGCCTTGCTCGCGCGCCCACGCCCCCATCACGAAGGCGTCGTTCACGCTCACGCACCAGATTTCGTCCACACCTGCAGCCCGCAGCTCGTCGTAGCGCTCGATATAGCCCGGCAAATGTTGGGCCGAGCAGGTCGGCGTGAAAGCGCCCGGCACGGCGAACAGCGCTATCGTTTTACCGGCGGCAGCGGCGCGCACAGGCACGGGATTGGGGCCGAGGCTGCAGCCCTGGCCTTCGGTCTCGATGTACTCCATCAGAGTGACATCGGGCAGCGTATCGCCAATCTGGATCATCTCGGTTTCTCCTCACCAATGAAAAGGGCGACCGCATTGTCGGTCGCCCGGATTGACCTGGCTGCGATGCCGGTCATTGGCATGGCAGTACTCCCATACTGCGCGAGCGACGCCCTGCCCGGCCGCCGCCCCGACGGCACATCAGACCTCGGCGGCCTTTTGTACCAGGCGCGTGGCCACCCAGTTCTTGGTTTTGGACAACGGGCGGCTTTCGGTGATTTCGACGATGTCGCCCAGCTTGTACTCGCCCTTCTCGTCGTGGGCATGGTACTTGCTCGACTTGATCACGATTTTGTCATAGAGCTCGTGCTTGACACGGCGCTCGACCAGCACGGTGATGGTCTTGGCGCGCTTGTCACTGACGACCTTGCCGATCAGCGTGCGCTTGAGTTTGGCTTGCGTCATGGTGTGCTCCTCACTGGCCGGCGGCCTGCTTCTCGGCCAGAATGGTCTTGGCGCGAGCGATGGCCCGGCGGGTCTGACGCAGCGCAGCCGTGTTGCCGAGCTGTTGTGTGGCCTTTTGCATGCGCAGATTGAAGTGGGCCTTCTGCAGCGACTTGATTTCGGCTTGCAGAGCGGCAACGTCCTTTTGGCGCAGTTCAGCGGGTTTCATGGTGTTCTCCTTCCTCACTGGCCCAGCATGCGCGTCACGAACGTGGTGCGCAGCGGCAGCTTGGCCGCCGCGAGCTGGAACGCCTCACGCGCCAGTTGCTCGGGCACGCCGACGATTTCGTACAGCACCTTGCCAGGCTGGATCTCGGCCACATAGAACTCCACACCCCCCTTGCCGTTGCCCATGCGGACCTCGGCCGGCTTTTTGGTGATGGGCTTATCCGGGAAGACACGGATCCAGATGCGGCCGCCGCGCTTGACGTGACGGCTGATGGCACGGCGAGCAGCCTCGATCTGACGCGCCGTCAGGCGGCCACGGTCGGTGGCCTTCAGGCCAAAATCCCCAAACACCACCGTGGTGCCGCTGGTGGCCACCCCGGTGTTGCGGCCCTTGTGCTCTTTGCGGTATTTGCGACGAGCAGGTTGCAACATGGTTATTCTCCTTTGCCGTCCGCTGCTGCAGATGCGGGTGCGTCGGAACGAACGCGCTTAACGGCGGGTTGTGCAGTGGCCTCGGCCGGCTTGTCACTGCCGTCGGCCGGTGCCGCGTGGCTGCCACCCCGGCGGGTGCCACCGCGCGGGGGACGGGCCCCTTCGCGGCGCGGACCCCGGGGACGGCGCTCATCGTCGGGACGCGGTGTGCTGTCCAGCGACGGCACATCGTTGCGGCCCAGGTTGTCGCCCTTGTAGACCCAGACCTTGACACCAATGGTGCCGTAGGTGGTCTTGGCCACTGAGGTGCCGTAGTCGATGTCGGCGCGCAGCGTGTGCAGGGGCACGCGGCCTTCGCGGTACCACTCGGTGCGCGCGATTTCGATGCCGTTCAGACGTCCCGACGACATGATCTTGACGCCCTGCGCACCCAAGCGCATGGCGTTTTGCATCGCGCGCTTCATGGCACGGCGGAACATGATGCGCTTTTCGAGCTGCTGGGTGATCGAGTCGGCGATCAGCTGCGCATCGACCTCGGGCTTGCGGATCTCTTCGATGTTGACGGCCACCGGCACGCCCAGCATCGTGGCCAGGTCTTTCTTCAGACGCTCGATGTCCTCGCCCTTCTTGCCGATCACCACGCCCGGGCGCGCCGAGTAGATGGTGATACGCGCATTCTTGGCAGGACGCTCGATGACGACGCGCGAGACGGCGGCGTTTTTGAGCTTTTCGCGCAGGTACTCACGCACCTTGATGTCTTCGGCGAGCATGCCGGCGAACTCGCGGTTGCTGGCGTACCAGCGGCTGGCCCAATTGCGGCTGACCGACAGACGGAAGCCGGTAGGATGGATTTTTTGCCCCATGGTCTTCCTCTCTTGGTCAGTTGCCGACGGTCACGTAGATATGGCAGGTCGGCTTGCTGATGCGGTTGCCCCGGCCCTTGGCGCGCGCCGTGAAGCGCTTGAGGGTGGTGCCCTGCTCGACGTGGATGGTCTTGACCTTCAGCTCGTCGATGTCGGCACCGTCGTTGTGCTCGGCGTTGGCGATGGCGGACAGCAGCGCCTTCTTGATGATGCCGGCAGCCTTCTTCGGCGTGAAGGTCAGGATCTGCAGGGCCTGGTCCACCTTCTTGCCGCGAATCAGGTCGGCCACCAGCCGGCCCTTGTCGGCCGACAGGCGCACGCCGCGAACGATACAGCGGGTTTCCATGATCAATCCTTACTTCTTGGCTTTTTTGTCGCCGGGGTGGCCCTTGAACGAGCGCGTCAGCGAAAACTCGCCCAGTTTGTGGCCGACCATCTGCTCGGTCACATACACCGGCACATGCTGCTTGCCGTTGTGCACGGCAATGGTCAAACCGATGAACTCGGGCAGGATCGTCGAGCGCCGCGACCAGGTCTTGATCGGCTTTTTGTCCTTGGCGGCCTGCGCCTTCTCGACCTTGGCCATCAGGTGATGGTCAACGAAGGGACCTTTTTTCAGAGAACGAGACATGGCTCAACCCTTTACTTCTTGCGGCGCGACACGATCATGTTCTGCGTGCGGCGGTTGCTGCGGGTGCGGTAACCCTTGGTCAGGTTGCCCCACGGATCGACCGGCGGTTTGCCGGTACCGGTGCGACCCTCACCACCACCGTGCGGGTGATCGATCGGGTTCATCGCCACGCCTCGCACCGTCGGGCGAATGCCCATATGGCGCTTGACGCCAGCCTTGCCGAGCTGGCGCAAGCTGTGCTCGGTGTTGGAGACCTCGCCGATGGTGGCGCGGCAATCCACGTGCACCTTGCGCACCTCACCCGAGCGCAGGCGCACCTGGGCGTAGACACCTTCGCGCGCCAGCAGCACAGCCGAGGCACCGGCCGAGCGCGCCATCTGAGCGCCTTTGCCTGGCTTGAGCTCGATGCAGTGAATGGTCGAGCCGACCGGGATGTTGCGAATCGGCAGCGTATTGCCGACGCGAATCGGCGACTCGGGCCCGCTCAGGACGGTCTGTCCCACTTCGATCCCGCGCGGCGCAACGATATAGCGACGCTCGCCATCGGCGTAGCACAGCAGCGCGATGTGCGCGGTGCGGTTGGGGTCGTACTCCAAGCGCTCCACCTTGGCCGGGATACCGTCTTTGTTGCGGCGGAAGTCCACGATGCGGTAGTGGTGCTTGGCACCGCCGCCTTTGTGGCGCACGGTGATGTGCCCGTTGTTGTTACGACCGGCGGTCTTGGCCAGCGGCTCCAGCAGCGGGGCGTAACCGGGGCCCTTGTACAGGTTATCGCGCGAGACCTTCACCATGCCACGACGGCCAGGCGAGGTCGGCTTCATCTTGATGACTGCCATGATTAGACACCCTCTGCGCCGAACTGGATCTCCTGACCTTCGGCCAGGGTCACATAGGCCTTGCGCACATGGTCGCGGCGACCGATGGTCTTGCCGAAACGCTTGGCCTTGCCCTTTTGGTTCAGTACGTTGACGTCCTGCACCTTCACATTGAACAGCAGCTCCACCGCGGCTTTGATCTCGGGCTTGCTGGCATCGCGCAAGACCTTGAACAAAACGGTGTGGGTCTTTTCACCGACGCGGGTGGCTTTTTCCGAGATGATTGGCGCCACCAGCACCTGCATCAGGCGACCCTCGTCGAACTTTGGCTGGCTCATGCGAACATCTCCTTGAGTTGGTCGAGCGCACCTTTGGTGACCAACACCTTCTTGTAGTGCACCAGCGACACGGGGTCAGCGTAGCGCGGCTCGACGACCAGCACATTGGGCAGGTTGCGCGAGGCCAGGTACAGGTTCTCGTCGACCTCGTCGGCGATCACCAGCACCGAGTTCAGGTTCATGGCCTTGAGCTTGCTTGCCAGCAGCTTGGTCTTGGGGGCATCGACCTTCAGGCCCTCGACCACCGAGAGACGGCCTTCGCGCACCAGCTGCGAGAAGATGGCCGCCATGCCGGCACGGTACATTTTTTTGTTGAGCTTCTGGCCGAAGTTTTCGTTGGGGCTGCTCGGGAAGATTTTGCCGCCCCCGCGCCACAGCGGCGACGAAGTCATACCGGCGCGGGCATTGCCGGTGCCCTTTTGGCGGAACGGCTTTTTGGTCGTGTGCTTGACGGCACCCCGATCTTTTTGGGCGCGCGTGCCTTGTCGGGCATTGGCCTGGTAGGCCACGACCAACTGGTGCACCAGCGCTTCATTGAATTCGCGACCGAAAACGGTCTCGGGCACATCCACGGTGGAGGCGGCCTGACCCTGGTCGTTGAGGAGTTCGACTTGCATCCGTTCGCTCCTTACTTGGCGGCCTTGACAGCCGGACGGACGGTCACAAAGCCGCCCTTGGCACCGGGAACGGCCCCCTTGATCAGGAGCAGTTGACGCTCGGCGTCCACACGCACCACATCCAGATTCTGCGTGGTGACGGTCTCATCGCCCATGTGTCCGGTCATGCGTTTGCCCGGGAACACGCGACCCGGATCCTGCGCCATGGAGATGGAGCCCGGCACATTGTGCGAACGGCTGTTGCCGTGCGAGGCGCGCTGGGAGCCAAAGTTGTGACGCTTGATGGTACCGGCGTAGCCCTTGCCGATGGTCGTGCCTTGCACATCCACCTTTTGGCCGGGCTGGAACAGCTCGGCGACGGGGATTTGCGCACCCGGGGCGTACTTGGCCGCCACCTCGGCGCTGACACGGAACTCTTGAAGGATTTCGCCGGCTTCGACGCCGGCTTTGGCGTAGTGACCCGCCATGGGCTTGGTCACCCGCGTGGCACGCCGCTTGCCGAACGCCACCTGCAGGGCGTCGTAGCCATCGACGGCCTGGGTCTTGACTTGCGCCACCCGGTTGTTGGACACATCGACCACCGTGACGGGCACTGCGTCCCCATCCTCGGTGAACAGACGCATCATGCCCACCTTGCGGCCCAACAACCCGAGAGAGTTGCTCAGACTCATGGTTTTCTCCGTTCCCGACTGCAATTGGCCGGGGCTGATGGCCTGCGTTCGGAGCATGGGCTTCCGAAGACACAGGCAGGTTACAGGCTTGCTTCGCCCGCAAAAAGAGCGAAGCCCACAAGTTTACCTTGTGGGCTTCGCAGCGTCAAGCGCTATCGGTTACTGCAGCTTGATCTCGACGTCGACGCCCGCCGGCAGGTCCAGCTTCATCAGCGCGTCTACCGTCTTGTCGGTCGGATCGACGATATCCATCAGCCGCTGGTGGGTGCGGATTTCGAACTGGTCGCGGCTGGTTTTGTTGACGTGCGGAGAGCGCAGAATGTCGAAGCGCTTCATGCGCGTCGGCAAGGGCACAGGGCCCTTGACGATGGCACCAGTGCGCTTGGCGGTGTCGACGATCTCGGCCGCGGAGGCATCGATCAGCTTGTAGTCGAACGCCTTGAGGCGGATGCGGATCTTTTGCTTGTTCATGACCGCGGCCTCACTCGATGATCTTGGCCACGACGCCGGCGCCGACGGTGCGGCCGCCTTCGCGGATCGCAAAGCGCAGGCCTTCTTCCATCGCGATTGGCGCAATCAGCTTGACCGTGATCGAGACGTTGTCGCCCGGCATCACCATCTCTT
>CALEDU010000065.1 GCA_937949455.1 uncultured Tepidimonas sp.
GGTGCATGCCAGACCGCCGGCGCGAATCCGTTTGCCTGCGCTCGTGGTCTATGTGGCTGTCTTACACGATGGGGTCGATCGGGCGCAGGAGTTGGCCCATCTGAGGCGCTTGCCAGGCCAGGCCGGCCTGACGGAAGCCGATTTGCAAGGCCATTTTCTGCGCTTGCGCTGTCCTTTGGGGTTTACCATCAAATGGGAGCGGCACACCGAGTTCACTCGGTATTCGCTGGTGCAGCCGCTGCCGCCGGAGGTGGGGCCAGATGCTTGCGAGCCGGAATTGTTGCCCCACCTGCTGGTGTCGCCACATTGGCTGGCAGGCATCCCCGGGCGCACCATTTGCGCGATCAAGCTCGCCATGGTCACGGGTGACCTGTCGGATCCGGCTGCGGTGCTGACGCGTGCGCGCCATTGGTTTGGTGGGCAGCCCGTGGTGGCGTCGCTGCTGGGCCAACAAGCGCATTCGATGGTGGTAACGGATTTTCGCTTGCGCCCCTCGGGCTTCGAGCGCATGCTGGTCGTGGCCTCGCCCGCGATTAGCGAAACGCGTGCGGGCCGCGTCGCGGCGCGTTTGCTGGAATTTGAGACCTACCGCATGATGGCGCTGCTGGGCTTGCCGGTGGCCAAGGCGCTGGCTGGGCCACTGGCCGATGCCGAGCGCCGCTTGGCGCGCCTGACCGCGGACATGGAATCCCAAGCGCGGGGGGATCAGGCGCTGCTGGAAGACCTGGTTGGGCTGGCAGCAGGCATCGAGCGCACCATAGCCGAAAACGGTTACCGCTTTGCCGCCACCCGCGCCTATGACCGCATCGTGTTGCAGCGCATCGCGCAGCTGCGTGAGCAGGCCATCCCAGGTACCCAGACCATCAGCGAATTCATGCAACGCCGTCTGGCACCAGCCATCGCCACCGTGGCTTCTACCGAGCAGCGGTTGGATGCGCTGTCCGAGCGCATCGCCCGCACCAGCGCTTTGCTGCGCACGCAAGTCGATATTGCGCGGGAAGAACAAAACCGGCAACTGCTGGAGAAGCTCACCCGGGGACAGGAGCTGCAACTCAAGCTCCAAAGCACGGTGGAGGGCTTGTCGATCGCGGCAATTTCGTACTATGTGGTCAGCTTGGTGCTGTATGCGGCCAAGGCTCTGAAATCGATGGGTGTGCCTCTGCACCCAGAACTGACGGCTGGCGCGCTGATGCCCGTGGTGCTGTGGGGAGTGTGGCGCACGACACGGCGCATCCATGCGAAGTTACACCGAGCCCATTAACCGGTTGGCAAGCGAACGATGTCACTTGCCTGCCGTGGGACGCTGCGCAGCAAGCCTTATTTGGTGCTGAGATATTCCGCCACCGCAGCCATTTCCAATTCGGTCATTTTCTCGGCAACGGTGTGCATCACCACGTTGTCGTTGGTGCGTTGCCGTTTATTGAACTGTTTGAGCTGGGTAAACAGATAGCCGGAGAACTGGCCAGCCAACCGCGGCAAATTACTGCCGCCATGGGCGTCGGGTCCATGACAGCTCACGCAGGCGGGCACGCCGCTGTATTTGTTGCCATTTTGGTACACATAGGCACCCACCGCGGCCAGCCCTGTATCTTTGACATTCTCGCGCTGAACGGGCAGTTTTTCATAGTAGCGGCCCAGGGCCATCATCTCGTCCTCAGTCAGTTTGGCCACCATCTCGGCCATGGCCGTGCTCTTGCGTTCCCCACTTTTGAACGCCTTGAGCTGCTTGACGATGTACTCGGTGTGCTGTCCTGCCAGGCGCGGGAAGATTTCGCTGGTGGACTCGCCTTGTTCGCCATGGCACATGGCGCACACGCCGTTGGCGATTTTGCGCGCACGGGCCTCGTCGGCTTGTGCCCAAGCAGTCCAAGGGGAGAGCCACGCGGCAGCCACACACAACGCGGGCACTGCGTACCGCAGATTCAAAGCCGTGAAAGTGTTCATCGAGCGGTGCACCATGGATTCGGATCGAGAGTCAAGTAGATGCTGATGTATGAATATAGAACCTGGAAAAAACCCTGTCTCGGCCAGGGGAACGGATGACTTGCAGCCGTCCCTGGCGCGAGTCAGGGTAACCAGAATCACGCCAGCATATCGGCCCAGATGTTGCGTGCCCACGCCAGCGCATAGCGACCTTCCAGCTCGCTGGCGCGCGCCGAGACACCGCCCGAGCCAGGCACCGTCAGCATGGTCTTTTTCTCTGCATCGTAGCGGTGCACGCTGGCCACGTGGACCACGTCCTCGTCGGTGACGAAGCTGTAGCAAGTGTTGGCGTAGAGCGGCATGTTCGGGGGTTCCTTGCCCATCAGCAAGTTGACCACGGCGGCTGCACAGGTTTTGCCGTGCTGGTTGGCCATGTGACCCGACTTGGGCATGGCAGGCGCGATTTGGATCGCGTCGCCGAGTACGTGCACATTCTTGACTGCTTTGGACTCGAAGGTCAGGAAGTCGACTTCGCACCAGCGCTTGTTGGCAGTGGCCAAGCCTGTCTGCACGGCGATGTCGCCCGCGCGCATGTCGGGCAAGACATTGAGCACGCCAGCCTTGAAATCATCGCCGAACTCGAACTTCAGTGTTTGGGTAGCGGCATCGACGTCTACCACACGGTGCTTGGGCCGGTATTCGATGATGCCCTGGTAGTGTTCGGCCCACGCCTTCATGAACAAGGCCTTTTTGGACTGGATGTCGTCATTGGCATCAAAGATGACCACCTTGCTCTTGGGCTTGGTTTTCTTGAAGTAGTGCGCGACCATACAGGCCCGCTCGTACGGGCCGGGGGGGCAGCGGTACGGTGCCAGCGGTATGGAAATGGCATACACCCCACCGTCAGGCATGGCTTCCAGCTGCTTGCGCAGCGCCACCGTTTGCGGGCCGGCTTTCCAGGCATGCAGCACTTTGTCCTGGGCCCCAGACTTGGCCATGCCGGGCAGCGTCTCCCACATGAAGTCGATGCCGGGCGAGACGATCAGGCGGTCGTAGGTCAGCTCGCTGCCCCCAGCCAGCTTGACGGTGCGCTTGTTGGGGTCGATGGTTGTGGCGCGATCGCGCACGATCTGGATGCCGTGGCGCTTAGCCAGGTTGTCGTACGGGATCGTGATGTCGGATATCTGCTTGATGCCGCCGACCACCAGGTTGGAAATCGGGCACGAGATGAAGTTGGCGCTGGGCTCGACCAGCGTGACCTGTACCTTGCCTTCGGAAAACAGGCGCAGATACTTGGCTGCGGTGGCCCCGCCATAGCCGCCGCCGATGACGACGACATGTGGGCCACTGCTGCTGCTCATCGGCGCAGCACAGCCCGACAGCAGCCCGAGAGATCCGAGGGCCGAGCCGGCCGCGACGGTAGAGACGAATTGGCGACGTTGCATCATGGCTGGGTTCTCCCTCGGTTTCATTTTTTCTGCGCGGCAAAGTAAGCCGAGATGGCGCGCAGCTCGTCATCGGTGTAGCCCTTGGTGATCTGGTGCATCAAAGTAGCGGGCTTGCGGCCAGCTTTGAAGTCCAGCAGCTTTTGCAGCATTTCATCCTTGTCCTTGCCAGCCAGTGCTTCCATTCCGGGCTGGGCATGGCCATTGGTGCCGTGGCAGTTGGCACATGCCGCCGCCCACACTTTCACTGGGTCCACTTGGGCTTGCGCCAGTGGGATCATGCCCAGCAGACCCGCTGCTAGGATGTGTCGGTACGCTTTCATGGGTGTGTTTCTCCTCTGAGATGATGCGGCAATGGTGCCGAAGACGAGTGCGTTATGTATCATGGGGTGCTGATATAAGCAATCGGTGCAAACTCTAGGGGCCTAGGCACGACCCCCACTTGCTTGGCCTGCTGGAGTGATCCGACATTCCATCGCAATCGGATTACCCCAGCAGCGCGGTGGCAAATTCGCGTGCGTCGAAGGGTTGCAGGTCTTCGAGCTTTTCGCCAATGCCGATAAAGTAGACCGGCAACTCGCGCCCCTGCTCGCGGGCCCACATGGCGATCGCAGCCAGAACGCCGCCCTTGGCGGTGCCGTCGAGCTTGGTAACGATCAAGCCAGTGAGTTGCAGCGCAGCGTCAAAGGCCTTGACCTGTGCCAGGGCGTTTTGGCCGGTGTTGCCGTCGATGACCAGCAGCACCTCGTGCGGGGCTGTGGCCTCGGCTTTTTGTACGACGCGCTTGATCTTGCGCAGTTCTTCCATCAGGTGCAGCTGCGTAGGCAGCCGGCCCGCGGTGTCGACGATCACCACGTCCTTGCCCCGGGCGCGGCCCGCGCTGACGGCGTCGAAGGCTACTGCGGCAGGGTCACCGCCGTCCTGGCTGACGATGTCCACCCCATTGCGCTGGGCCCACACGCCCAGCTGCTCGCGCGCTGCGGCGCGAAAGGTATCGGCCGCCGCCAGCAGCACGGTCGCACCATGGTGGGCCAGGTGCCAGGTCAGCTTACCAATGGTCGTGGTCTTGCCCGCGCCGTTGACACCCGCCACCATCCACACGGTCGGGCCATCGGGTTGGGCGCCGACGGCCAGCGGCTTTTGCAGCGGGCGCAACCAGTCGGTGAGGGTATCGGCCAGCAGCGCGCGCACCTGTTGCGGGTCGGTGGCCCGCTCGGCCCTGACACGGCGGCGCAAATCGTCGAGCAGGTGGGTGGTGGCCTGGGTGCCGGTGTCGGCCATCAGCAGGGCGGTTTCCAGCTCCTCGTACAGGGCGTCGTCGATGCGGGTTCCGGCAAAGACAGCCGTGAGGTGGCTGCCCGTCTTGCGCAGACCTGCGGTCAGCCGGCCCAGCCAACCTTGCCGCGTGGGGCTGACAGCCGCAGCGTCGGAGGGCGTAAGCGCCGGGTCGGGAGCCGCCGTCTCGGCGGTCGGTTCGGTGGCTGCATCGGCCGGCGCCGCTGCAGGGGGCTGCGGCGCTTCAGAGGGCGTGGACTGTTCGCGGTTACCGAAGAACTTTTTCTTGAAAAAACTGAACATAGGTTTGCTGCCTAAAATCGAATGCATTCTATGAAACCCAATCTCCCGATCGATCGCCCTTGCCTAGGGTGTGCCGTGCGCGGTGGCTGGCGGCTGTGGATGGTGACGGCGCTGGCGGTGTTGGCGCATGCCGCCAGTTCGGCAGCTACCCACGCGTCGCGCGCGCAGACCTTTCAACTAACCAATGGTATGACCGTCATCGTGCAGCCCGACCGGCGCTCGCCCACGGCGGTGCAGATGTTGTGGCTGCGGGTTGGGGCCATGGACGAGACGGACCGTGAGTCGGGGGTGGCTCATGTGCTCGAACACATGATGTTCAAGGGCACTCCCAGCGTGCCGGAGGGCGAGTTTTCGCGCCGTATCGCGGCGCTGGGTGGGCAGGAGAATGCCTTTACCTCGCGCGATATGACGGCCTACCATGTCCAGTTGCCTGCCCAGCAATTGCCCGAAGCCATGCGGCTGGAGGCGGACCGCTTTGCCCACAATACCTGGAGCGATGACGCTTTTTTCCGCGAGCGGGCGGTAATCCAAGAGGAGCGCCGCCAGCGCATCGAAGAGGAGCCGCAAGCCCAGCTGTACGAACAGTTCATGGCGATGGCCTGGACCGTTCATCCCTACCGCCGCCCCGTCATCGGCTGGATGGGCCGCTTGCAGACCCTGGAGCCCGAGACGGTGCGTGACTTTTACCGGCGCTGGTATGTGCCGGCCAACGCCGCCTTGGTGGTGGTGGGCGATGTGGACCCCGAACAGGTGCGGCTGTGGGCGCAAGACACCTTCGGCCGCCTGCCCGCGCGCGCCGTGCCGCCCCGGCAGACCGATGCCGAGCCCGCCCAGCGCGGCCCGCGCCGCTTGGAGTGGCGCGGGCGCACCCAGCAGCCCACGGTGCTGATGGGTTGGCGCGTGCCGCGCTTATCCCACCTGGACGCTGATGACGCCGAGGCGCGCGATGCACTGGCCCTGGTGTTGCTTGCCGGGGCGCTGGACGGGCACAGCGCCGCCCGGCTGGAGCGCACCCTGGTGCAGGGGCAGGGGGTACAGCAGCGTCTGGCCGATTCGGTCGGCGCGTCGTACGGGCTGGCTGGACGTGGGCCGGAGCTGTTTTTGCTTAGCGCTACGCCCCGGGCGGGGGTGGCTGTGGAGGCGGTGGAGACCGCCCTCAAGGCCGAGATTGAACGCATCGCCCGCGAGGGCGTGACCCCTGCGGAGTTGCAGCGCATCAAAAACCAGTGGATGGCCAGCGAGGTGTACAAGCTG
>CALEDU010000066.1 GCA_937949455.1 uncultured Tepidimonas sp.
CACACCCACCGCGCGCGTCAGCCATTCGCAGAACGCGGCCTCGGGCAGATCACGTTCGGGGACTGCCAGCGCGCTGTAATCCACGCACTGGAAGTAGGTGCCCTCACACGGCAGCAGGCGAAACCGGGTGCGCGCCAGCCCAGCGCGGAAGCGGTCGCGCTTGGCTTGGTAGAAGGCGCTCAGCCCCAGGTAAGGGGCTGGGTCGGTCAGATAAGCGGCCAGTCCGTGCTGCATCGGCGTGTTGACCGTAAAAACGTTGAACTGGTGCACCTTGCGGAACTCGGCCATGAGCGCCGCCGGGGCCAGCACATAGCCCACTTTCCAGCCGGTCACATGGTAGGTTTTGCCGAAGCTGCTGACGATCAGCGCCCGCTGCGCCAGCCCAGGGTGCGTGGCCAGACTTTGGTGCGTCAGGCCGTCATAGACCATGTGCTCGTAGACCTCGTCGCCGATCAGCCAGATGTCTGTACCGGCCACCAGGTCGTACAGGCGCTGCAGGTCGCCCTTGCGCCAGACCGTCCCGCTCGGGTTGTGCGGGGTGTTGATCAGGATGGCGCGGGTGTGCGGGCCCAGGGCGCTGGCCAGGCGGTCGAAGTTTGGGCGGAAGCTGCCTGGCACGAGCGGCACACGCACCGGGGTGCCGCCGGCCAACTCGATATTGGGCACGTAGCTGTCGTAGCACGGCTCCAGCACGATGACCTCGTCCCCGGGGTGAACCAGCGCCAGGATGGCAGTCAGGATGGCCTGGGTGGCGCCAGCCGTGATCGTGATCTCGGTGCCCGGGTCATAGCGACGGCCGTACAGTGACTCGACCTTGCGCGCGATCCCCTCGCGCAGCGCCGGCACGCCCGCCATCGGCGGGTACTGGTTGTGCCCGGCCTGCATGGCCGCGGTCACCGCCTGGGGCAGCCTGGGGTCGCAGTCGAAGTCCGGAAAGCCCTGCCCCAGGTTGACGGCGCCGGTCTCCTGCGCGAGGGCGGACATGACGGTGAAGACGGTCGTGCCGATGTGGGGCAGCCGGCTGGTGAGCGCGGGCGTGCGGTCGGGCAGGGTGGCGGTCGGGGCATGCATGGTTGGCACGGGCGTCATAGCTGGTAGTCGTTGCCGCCGCCCTCCATCGCGCGCACAATCAGGTCGCGCGAGAGGCGGTCGCTGAGAAATTCGGCAAAACGCAGCACGAACTGGCGCAGGTACGCGCCGCGTTTGAACGCCACCCGCGCTACGTTCTGGCCAAACAGATGTCCGGCTGGCCGTGCCACCAGGTCCGGTGTGCGCTCCTCGCCCTGGACAGCCATTTCGGCCACGATGCCCACGCCCATGCCCAGCTTGACATAGGTCTTGATGACGTCGGAGTCGATGGCTTCCAGCACGATCTGGGGCGCGAGGCCGCGTTGCGCGAAGGCCTGGTCGATGCGCGTGCGCCCGGTGAAAGTGGGGTGGTAGGTGATGAGCGGGTGCGCGGCCAAATCCTCCAGCCCGATGCGATCGCGCTCCAACAGCGGGTGGCTGGGGGGCATCACCAGCATGTGTTGCCATTCGTAGCAGGGCAGGGTGACCAGGTCGTCGTGCGACAGCGACTCCGTCGCGATCCCGATATCGGCGCTGTCCTCCAGCACCAAGCGCGCCACCTGATCGGGCGAGCCCTGATGCAGGCTGATGCTGACCTTGGGGTAGGCCTGTCGCAGCCGCGCCACCGGCGCGGGCAGCACATAGCGCGCCTGGGTGTGCGTGGTGGCGATGGACAGGGTACCGCTGTCCTGGGCCGCGTAATGCTCCCCGATGCGTTTGAGGTTTTGCACCTCGCGCAGGATGATTTCGATGCTGCGCACGACCTGACGGCCGGGCTCGGTCAGCCGCTTGATGCGTTTGCCGTGGCGCGCAAAGATGTCGATGCCGAGCTCGTCCTCCAACTCCAGGATGGCCTTGGAGACCCCCGGCTGCGAGGTGTGCAGGGCCTTGGCCGCCTCGGTCAGGTTGAGGTTGCGGCGCACGGCCTCTTGGACGAAGCGAAACTGATGCAGGTTCACGCACGACCTCCGACGCGTCAGCGGCGCAGCACCAGCCAGCCAAAAGCCGCCAACGACAACAGTGAGTACAGGGCCGACGGTGCGGCGGCGGCCAGCCAGGGTTGCCAGCCGTGCAGATTGCCCATATGGCCGAACACGCTGTTGATCAGGAAAAAGCTGATCCCGATCAGGATGCCCGCGAACACGTAGGCCGACAGCCCCTGGTTGCGAAAATGCAAGTAGGCAAAAGGCAGCGCCAATACCACCATGACCACACAGCTCAGCGGGTAAAAGAGCTTGCGCCAGAACTCGATCTCGTAGCGCTGGGCGGTCTGTTCGTTGGCCTCCAGGTGGCGCACATAGTTGAACAGGTCCAGCGTGCGCATGCGCTGCGGCTTGAGCAGGGCGACGTTGAGCATGTCCGCGCTCAAGGATGAGGGCCAGTCGAGTGTGGGCAGAACCTCCCGGTGGGCGCGCTGCACATCGTCAAAGCGCTGGCGCTCCACCTCCCGCAAGCGCCAGACGCCCGCTTGTGCGTCGATGGTGCCAGCTGCCGCGCGCACCGTCTCCCGCACGCGGCTGTCGGCGTCGAAGACGAACAGCCGGATGCCGCGCAATTCCCCCTCGGGCGACAGGGCTTGCACATTCACCGAGGTGTGAGTGTCTTCGGCACGCTCGCGCAGCCAGACGCCGGTCTGCCCAATGCTGATCCCGCCGCGAAACTGCGCCTTGAGCAGCTGACCCTGCCGCTCCGCCGCCGGGGCCAGGTAGTCGCCCACCGCAAAGGTCAGCGCCGCAAAGCCGACGCCCAAGACCGCCACCAGTTGCAGCGCTTGCCCCGGCCCCAAGCCGCTGGTGCGCAAAATGGTGAATTCCGATGCCTGCGCCAGGCGGGCCATCGCGTACACCGTGCCGATGAGTACCGCGATGGGCATCAGCTCGTACAGGCGGCTGGGCAGCAGCAGGCCGACGTAGAGCAGGGCGTCGGCCATGCCGTACGGGTCTGCGGGGCGCGCCAGCGACGGGCGGCCCAAGGAAGAAAGCTCGTCGATCAGATCGAAGAACGAAAACAGTGCCAGGAAGGCCAGCAGCACAAACGCCACGGCCGTGAGCACTTCGCCGTAAATCAAGCGCCGGACGGTTTTCACGCGGGTGCCTCAGCGCGGCGGCGCAGCCGCAGGGTCCAGGGGTGTTCGCGGTGCGCCAGCCACAGCAGTGCCCCCAGGGCCACGCCGCCATGCAGCGCCAGCATGAAAGGCAGGATGCCGACGCGCTCGCGGGCGATCCAGTCGTTGCCCGCGTTGAGCAAGTTGTAATACGTGACAAAGGCCAGCAGCATAAACAGCAGATTGCCACTCTTGCCCGAACGAGGGTTGTTGGCAGCGACGGCGATGGCCAGCAGGGCCAGATTGATGGCGCTGATCACCATGCCAGCCCGCCATGCCAACTCGCCGCGGCTGGCGGGCGACCCATCCCGCAGCAGCACCCAGGTTGGCAGCGCACTGCGCCGGCGGGTGTTTCCTGCTGTCGCGCTGGTGCCGTGCACCCGCACCCAATGCTGCTCGAACTCGCTGATTTGCAGCGCGTGCCTGTCTTGTGGGTTACCCTGGGCTGGGCGCCACAGGCGCTGACCGTCCTCCAGCACCAGATAGGTCACCCCATCCACCGTCATTACCCGGCCGGTGCGGGCCGACACGATGCTCTCGCTACCGTCGCGCTCGACGCTAGCGACAAACACTTGGCGACCCTCGCGGCCATTTTGCGTGTCCCGGTCGATAAAAAATACCCTGCGCCCGCCACTGGACTCCTGAAATTGACCGGGCGTGATGCGCTCGAGGTCGCCGCGCTGCTCGTAACGTGTGCGCATCTCGTCGCGTTGCTGCTGTGCCCACGGTGCCGCAAAGGCCATCAACACAGCGATCGCTGCCCAGATCGGCCACGCAAACCGGATCACGGGATGGATGAAACGCCGAAGCCCCAGCCCGCTCATGTGCCAGATCACCATCTCGCTGTCGCGATACATGCGCGAGAGCGTGCCCGCCACTGCGATGAACAGGGCCACGGTCAGTACAGGGCCGAGCTGCCCGAGCATGCCATAGGTCAGAAACAATGCGAGCGTCTGAGGGTCCACCTCACCGCGGCTGGCCTGGCCGAGCGATCGCACCAGCATCATGGTGATGACGACGGTCAACATCACAACCAGCGCGGCTCCAAAGTTGCGCGCCAGTTCACGGCG
>CALEDU010000067.1 GCA_937949455.1 uncultured Tepidimonas sp.
CTTCGAACACTCGGACCCCGATTTTTTGTTCACTGCCTTTGCCGCGCACGAGCGGCAGGCCAAGCACCTGATGGAACAGCAACTGGCCCTGCCGGCCTATGAGCAGGTGCTCAAGGCCGCGCACACCTTCAACCTGCTGGATGCGCGCGGCGCGATCAGCGTGACCGAGCGCGCCGCCTACATCGGCCGCATCCGCAATTTGGCGCGCAGCGTGGCACAAAGCTATTTGGACAGCCGTGCGCGGCTCGGCTTCCCGATGGCGCCGCGCGCTTGGGCCGACGATGTGCTCGGTCAGCTCGCGAAAAAGGGGGCCGCATGACGACCCAGACCGCAAACCTGCTGGTGGAGCTGTTCGTCGAAGAGCTGCCACCCAAGGCGCTCAAGACCCTGGGCGAGGCCTTTGGCCGCGTGCTGGCCGAACAGCTGCGCGATCAAGGTCTGGTCGATGCCGGGGCCGTGCTCACCCCCTATGCCAGCCCGCGCCGGCTGGCGGCGCATCTGTGTGGTGTGCGCGCCAAGGCCGACGACCGCGCGGTGCAGCTCAAGCTCATGCCTGCGGCCGTGGGCCTGGATGCACAGGGCCAGCCGACGCCCGCTCTGCGCAAAAAGTTGGCCAGCCTGGGGGTGGATACGGCCGACGCTGGGGTACTGGCTGCCCGGCTGCGCCGCCAGCCCGACGGCAAGGTCGAAGCGCTGTTCTGGGACAGCGTGGTGGCCGGGGTGACCCTGGAAGTTGGACTGCAAAAGGCGCTGGACGAGGCGCTGCGCCGCCTGCCCATCCCCAAAGTCATGACCTACCAGCTGGCCGATGGCTGGAGCAGTGTGCACTTCGTGCGCCCCGCGCACGGTCTGGTCGCCTTGCATGGTGATCGGGTGGTGCCCGTGCAGGCCCTGGGGCTGACGGCTGGGCGCCACACCCACGGTCACCGTTTCGAGGCGGCGCGCGACCCGATCGAGCTGCCGCACGCCGACGCCTATGCCGAGACCTTGGCGCGCGAAGGGGCCGTCATTGCCAGCTTTGCCGAGCGCCGCGCCGAGATCCAGCGCCAGCTCGCGCAGGCTGCGGCCCGCGTGGGCGGTGGCTGTCGGCCCATCGAAGACGACGCCCTGCTGGATGAGGTGACCGCGTTGGTCGAGCGCCCGAATGTGCTGGTCTGCCAGTTCGACGAGGCCTTTCTGGAAGTGCCGCAGGAGTGCCTGATTCTGACGATGAAGGCCAACCAGAAGTACTTCCCGCTGCTCGATGCGCAGGGGCGGCTGACCCACCGTTTTTTGGTGGTGAGCAACATTACCCCGCAGGATCCGAGTGCAGTCATTGCCGGCAACGAACGCGTGGTGCGCCCACGACTGGCCGATGCCCAGTTTTTCTATGACCAGGACCGCAAGCGCCCACTGGAGTCACGGGTGTTGGGTCTGGCCAAGGTGGTTTATCACAACCAACTGGGCACCCAGGGCGAGCGGGTGGAGCGCGTGGGGGCGATCGCGCGCAGCATCGCCGCCCAACTGGGCGACCAAGCCTTGGTGCGTCAGGCCGATTTGGCGGCCCTGCTGGCCAAAGCCGATCTGCTGACCGACATGGTGGGCGAGTTCCCTGAGCTGCAGGGCATCATGGGGGCCTACTACGCCCGACACGATGGGCTGGATGAGGCGGTCGCCGAGGCCATCGAGGACCACTACAAGCCGCGCTTTGCTGGCGACGACCTGCCGCGCAACCCCGTCGGCCTGTGCGTGGCGCTGGCTGACAAGCTGGAAACGCTGGTCGGGCTGTTTGGCATCGGCAGCCTGCCCACCGGCGACAAGGACCCGTACGCCCTGCGCCGCCATGCGCTGGGGGTGGTGCGCATGCTCATCGAGCGCGATCTGCCGCTGGATCTGCCTGCGCTCATCGACGCGGCCGTGGCGGTGTTCGGGGACCGCATCCGCGATCCGCGCGAGGCGCTGGGGGCGTTTTTCTACGACCGCCTAGCCGTCAACCTGCGCGAGCAGGGCTACAGCGCGCAGGAGGTGGACGCCGTGTTGGCGCTGCGCCCGGCGCAACTGCGCGAGGTGCCGCGCCGGCTGGCGGCGGTGCGCGCCTTTGCCGCGTTGCCCGAGGCGCCGGCGCTGGCCGCTGCCAACAAGCGCGTCACCAACATCCTGCGCAAAGCCGAGGTAGCCGTCCCGCCCCAGGTGGACCCCAGCCGATTGGTGGAGCCGGCCGAGCAGGCCCTGTACCAGGCTCTGCAGGCGGTGCAGCCGGCTGCCGATGCGGCCTATGCCGCGGGCGACTACACCGCCAGCTTGCAGCGTCTGGCGGCGCTCAAGGCACCAGTGGATGCCTTCTTCGACGGGGTGATGGTCAACGTCGGCGACGCGGCCCTGCGTGCCAACCGGCTGGGGTTGCTGGCCGTGCTGCACCAGGCCATGAATCGCGTGGCCGACCTGTCGCGTTTGGCGGCTTGAAGGGGGCCATGGCGTGCGTGACATCAGACTGGTCGTCATCGATCGGGACGGCACCCTCAATCGGGATCCGGAGGATTTTCTGCGCGGGCCGCAAGATTGGGAGCCGCTGCCCGGCGCGCTGGAAGCGGTCGCGCGCCTGAACGCAGCCGGCTGGCGCGTGGTCGTCGCCTCCAACCAATCGGGCTTGGGGCGAGGATTGTTCGACGTCGATACGCTCAATGCGGTGCACGCCCGC
>CALEDU010000068.1 GCA_937949455.1 uncultured Tepidimonas sp.
GCGCGCGCGCCTGGAGGGCATGCTCAAGCCGCTCATGGAGCGCGCGATGGCGCAGAACGAGGCCTACTCCAGATCAGTCAAGGCGCTGGCCGAGCGCCTCGGCGCCGAGGCCAAGCCGGCCCCTGTCAAGTCGATGAATCGCTCGGTCGAGAAGCTGTACGAGGACGAGTCAAAGACCGGCCGGCCGGCGCAGCCTAGCGATATCAAAGACCTCGTGCGAGCATCGATCGTCGTACGCACCGAGGAAGAGGTCGCCGGCGCGATCGATGCGGTGCGCGAGGCGCTCGACGTGGTGCGCGTCAAGGACCGCTTCGACAAGCCGCTGGACACCGGCTACCGCGACGTCCTGATGAACGTGCGCCTGCCTGACGGCATGATGGCCGAGCTGCAGATCCACATCCCGGAGATGCTTGCGGCCAAGGATCTCGGGCACATGCTGTACGAGGTCGCGCGCGCGCTGCCGCCGGGAGAAGAAAGAAGGCTCTGTCGAAATTCGTGTGGGTTACCGGGCATGAGGGTTGACCGCCGCGAAGTCGAGTTTTCCGGCGATCAGGAAGATCACGGTCCTGATGGTGGCGAAGCTCGCAAAGCCTCTGGCGCGACGCTTGGCGGCCTGGAACAGGCCGTTGAGCGCCTCGAGGAATCCGTTGGTCTGACGGGTCTGCGCCCAGGCCACGATGCCCTCGAGGTGGCGACGCACCATGGAAGCGACCTCCTTCATCGGGTCGACCTTCGAGCGCATGACGCAGGTGCACCAGTGCTTGAGCATGTCGCGTACGACGTTGATCTGCTTGCGCTCGAGGATCTCGCGCAACTGCTCCTTGTAGCTCCAGGCGCGTGCGGTGCGCACCGTGCTCATGCGGGCGATCAGCGCGTCCAGGTCGGCGGCGGCCTCGGGGCGCAAGCTGGAGCGATCCTTCAGCAGCGACCAGCGCAGGCCCTTGAGGGACTTGTTCGCACGCTGCTCGATGCGCCGCATCTTGTCCACCGCGGCATTGGCATGCCAGACGACGTGGAACTTGTCGAACGTGATCCGGGCGTTGGGCAACTCGTCGGTGCAACCCTTGATGAAGGCCGGCGACATGTCGATGCTGACCGACACGATCTGTTCGGGCGCACAACCACGTTCGGCCAGCTCGCAGGCGATGGCTGCGACGGTCTTGGCCTCACGCCCAACGGCTACGGCCAGCACCCGTCGCTGCAGTGCATCGGCCGCCAGGGTGATGTAGTCATGGCCGCGGGCACGCGAGGTCTCGTCGATGGCCAGCGCCTTGACCTGGCTGAAGTCGGCGTCCCGCAGCGCCAGCGCCACATAGCGCCTGCAGATGGCCAGCACCCGGTACGCAGAGATGCCTACGATGCGCGCCACGGCCGCAAACGGCATCTGCGGGGCCAGCATCAGCACCAGCGCCTCGAACAGCAGCGTGAAGCCCGAGAGCTTGCCGGCGAACGGCGGCTTGACCAAGCGCACCGACCCGTCGGGCAGCTTGACGCGCGGCGTGCGCACTTCGAGCACGCACTCATGCTGGAAGAAGTTCAGGTGCCGATAGGTCTTGGTCACCGTGTCGTGCACCGGGTGATCTCCCATGGCGCCATCCACGGCAAAGCGGCTGCCGGCGGTGAAGTCGATACCCACCGTCAGCACCTTGCTCGCTTCGTCGAAGCGCACACCGACAACGGACCACGGCGGCACGATGCCCAGCGCCGCTTCGAACAACCTGTCATGCATGGGAAACGCTCCTGCTCGTCATGGCCGATGCGTCAGTGTGCCGCATCGGCCATCACGGCCAGCGTACGGGGCTGGCAGCCGGCGTCAAGGGTTCGCTGCGCCGGGCTTCGCCCGCCCTTGACCCCGGCTGCCAGCCAGGACACCACCGATTGCACCCACTTGAAATTCAAGAGAGGCACTTTTTTTGACAGCACCAGCAGCGCCGCCGTCTCGGCCAGGGCCCGGTCCTTGCGCCGCAGCTCGCGCTCGAGCTCCTTGATGCGCCGGCGGTCGTGCCGGGTCTGCTGCGGGCTGGCGCGCGCCTCCTCGGGTTCGGCCAGCGCCTGCGTGGCGCTGTCGCGCCATTGCTGTAACTGCTGCGGGTACACGCCGTGCTCGCGACACCACGCACCGCGCGCGGTCTCGTCCAGCGCCGCCGTCGCGATGACAGCCTCCAGGCGCGCCGCAGCCGTCCACACGCGCTCGGCCACAGGTCTGGCCAGTGCCTCAGCACGCCAGCGCTGCAGCGTGTGCGTCGACACACCAACGTCTCGCGCCACCACGTCCAGCGCGGCGCTGTTCGGCGGCAGCAGCCTGGCTACCGCGCGGTCCTTGAATGCTTGTCCGTATCGAGCCAACTCGTTCTCTGTCATCGTCCCCGGGTCTACGAAATGCGGCGGCCGAGCAGGCTGTGGATTTATGGGCGATGCGCTGCGCGCACCGGCCAGCTCGCCGTGGACAACGCTGTCGCGTTGCCCACCGCGCAGGCCTTCGCCCACAAGCTCCACAGCCTCCCACCACCATCTCCATGAACCTGGAACTCAACGAAGACCAAGTTCTATCGGGGTGACAACAATTCTGACGCGCGGGGGGGCCTCCGGCGGCCCCTGCGGGGGGCTGGAAGAGAGAGATTCCAAAAGCCTAAACAGCCAACTTGACC
>CALEDU010000069.1 GCA_937949455.1 uncultured Tepidimonas sp.
TCAGACCGTCGGGATCAGATCTTGCCGACCAGATCCAGCGACGGGGCGATGGTCTTGGCTCCTTCGTTCCACTTGGCCGGGCAAACCTCGCCCGGATGCTCGGCCACGTACTTGGCGGCCTTGAGCTTGCGCAGGGTTTCCTTGACGTCGCGCGCGATGGCGTTGTCGTGGATCTCAGCGGTCTTGATCACCCCTTCCGGGTTGATCACAAAGGTGCCGCGCAGGGCCAGGCCCTCTTCCTCGATGTGCACGCCAAACGCACGGGTCAGTTGGTGCGTCGGGTCACCCACCAGCGGGAACTTGGCCTTGCCCACGGCCGGGCTGGTCTCGTGCCACACCTTGTGTGAGAAGTGGGTATCGGTGGTGATGACATAGACCTCGGCCCCCAGTTTCTGGAACTCGGCGTAGTTGTCGGCCGCATCCTCGACCTCGGTCGGGCAGTTGAAGGTGAACGCGGCCGGCATGAAGATCAGGACCGACCAGTGTCCCTTGAGGGACTGTTCGGTGACTTCGACGAACTTGCCATTGTGGAAGGCTTGGGCCTTGAACACGGGGACTTGGGTATTGATCAGCGACATGCTGCTTTCCTTTCGTGGTTGAAAAACGGGTTTGACCAGAACCGCCAGGGCCTTGCCAAAGAGGCTGGCTGACTGCCAGCACTGAGGCGTATCATAGTTCATGATAATCGAACATGTATATTGATAGTTTTCATTGCATGCATAGTCAACCCCTTCACGATTTTGGGAATCGTTCGTGTTCCATGGGCAAGCTCCCCAGAGCGGTTGGCTACGGCCCGCGACGCGCTCGCGTCGAACCTGCTGTACCACAGCGTTCCCTACCGTTGGAATGTCTATGATCTGGGTTGCGCCCCTGTGGGCTCGCCTCGTACCCGCGCTGTTGGCGACACGGACTCTGAAAGCATGATGCGCGCCGCATTCGTCCCCCCGGCCCCTGCGCCGGCCTCGCCGCCGCCGGGCTGTGTCAAGGCCCATCGCGCCCGGCTACCCGGCACGGTGGCGGGGGTGTTGGTCGCCCATGCCGCGGCGTTGTGGGCTTGGCAGGGCGTCTGGAGCGCCCGCTCCCCGACGCCACTGGTACCCAGCGCGGTGCAAGCCACACTGCTGCCCGCGCCTTCGGCCGCGGCCTTCCCTACGGTGCCCGCAGCGCTGGCTTCCTCGGTCGAGCGCCCGGCTCTGCCGCAGCCACCGCAGCGGTCGCACCCCCTGGCCGCCGCCACTCGCCCACCGAGTGCAGCAGCCCCTGCCCCCGTCGCACCGAGCGTGGCTCCGCCACCCGCTGCGCCATTGGCCACCACGGCACCACTGCCGTCTGCGCCAGAGCCATCGGATCTGGTGTCCGCCGCTCCTGCCCTTGCCGCCTCATCCGCGACGACAGACCCGGGGCCACCCGCCCTCCCCAACCCCGCACCCCCGGCGACGCACGGACCAGCGGCTGCTTCGGTCACAACCCGGATCGACCTGCCCTCGGCCCATGCGGCCTACCTGAGCAATCCGCCCCCGCCCTATCCGGCGTTGAGTCGACGCCTAGGCGAACATGGCTAGGTCGTGGTGCGCGTGCGTATCGAAACGGACGGTGCGGCGTCGGCCGCCGAAATCCACACCTCCAGCGGCTTCGAGCGGCTGGACCAGGCCGCGCTGCAAACCGTCCTGCGCTGGACTTATGTCCCCGGCAAACGCGACGGCGTGCCGCAAGCCATGTGGTATTTGATCCCGATTGAATTCGTTCTGGAGTAACCTCGATGGAACCCACCCCTACCCCCGCCGCCTTTGGCCTGGCCCACCTGTGGGCCCAGGGCGACGGTGTCATACGCACCATCGCGGTGCTGCTGCTGCTGATGTCCGTGGCCTCCTGGGTCGTCATCGTGCTCAAGGCACTGGATTTGCGCCGTTACCGCGCCCAGGCCCAGAAGGTCGAGACCTTCTGGCACAGCCGCGACTTCGCCGACGGTCTGGCTCGGCTGGGCGATGGCCACGACAACCCGTTTTATGGGTTAGCCACGCAGGGCCGCGAGGCGGCAGCGCACATCCGCGGGCTGGACGGCGAGCGCGCCCCGCAACTGCACGACGGCTTCGACGTCAGCGAGTGGGTCACGCGCGCCCTGCGCCACGCCATCGACGACTTCGTTGCCCGGCTGCAGGCGGGCCTGTGGATTCTCGCGTCGGTGGGCTCGACCGCCCCGTTCGTGGGCCTGTTCGGGACTGTCTGGGGTATCTACCACGCGCTGATCGGGATCGGCACCAGCGGCTCGGCTGCTCTGGACCAGGTGGCTGGCCCCATCGGCGAAGCGCTCATCATGACAGCGCTGGGCCTGGCCGTAGCCATTCCTGCCGTACTCGGCTACAACGCACTTGTGCGCGGACACAAGGCCCTGGTACACCAGATCAACCGCTTTGCGCACGAGTTGCATGCTTACTTCGTGACTGGGGCGCGGGTCGGGGGCGCATCGGATGGCGACCAGGTGCGCCCGCTGCGCAGCGACGCCCGCTGACCACACCGGCGACGGAGACCGATATGGCCTTTTCCATCAACGACCCTCAGGACGACGAACTGCTCAGCGAAATCAACATGATCCCGCTGATCGATGTGATGCTGGTCCTGCTGATCGTGTTTCTGATCACGATTCCCGTCATGCAGCATGCGGTGCCGGTGCAGCTGCCGAAAGCGGCGGCACAACCGCAGGCCCCGGCTCTCGAGGCCATCCGGCTGACCATCGACGCCGATGGTCGCTATCTGTGGAACGACACGCCAGTCAGCGACGCCGAACTGGCGGCGCGCCTGGCCGAAGCGGCCGCCCGCGAACCGCAGCCCCCACTGCAATTGCACGGAGACCGTGCGGTCCGCTATGAGCGGGTGGCCCAGGCGCTGGCTGCTGCTCAACGTGCTGGGCTGCACAGCATGGGCATCGTCACCGAACAGCCGTGACTGCCACCGCGATCATGCCGTCCGACCACGGCTACGGTGTCATGAACTTTTCGTTCGCACCGGGCTCAATATCGGTGTTCGATCGTGTCCCCCTTCTCACCACAGGAGTGATCTAGATGATGAATCTGACCACCATTTCTACCCGTGCGGGCAGCACGGTTGCCGACAAGTCGCGTCAGCGGGTGCTGCGCAACACCTACGGGTTGTTGGCGTTGAGCCTGGCACCCACGGTATTGGGTGCTTGGGTCGGGATGAACACGGGTATTGCGGCGGCGTTGTCTGGCGGCGTCGGTGTGCTGGTGTTTCTCGCGGGCGCCATCGGCTTCATGTTCGCCATCGAGCGAACCAAGCACTCCGCCACGGGCGTTGCTGTGCTGCTGGCCTTTACCTTCTTCATGGGGCTGATGCTGTCGCGTCTGCTGGCTGTGGTGCTGGGCCTGAGCAATGGAGCGCAGCTCGTCATGACGGCGTTCGGTGGCACGGCCGGGGTGTTTTTCGTCATGGCCAAC
>CALEDU010000070.1 GCA_937949455.1 uncultured Tepidimonas sp.
TGGCCAGGTAGTCGTTGACGGTGACGACGTGCACGCCCTTGCCCGTCAGGGCATTGAGATACACCGGCAGCGTCGCCGTCAGCGTCTTGCCCTCGCCGGTGCGCATCTCGGCGATCTTGCCCTGGTGCAGCGCGATCCCGCCCATCAACTGCACATCGAAGTGGCGCATGCCCATGACACGCTTGCTGGCCTCGCGCACCGTGGCAAACGCCTCGGGCAGCAGGACGTCGAGCGACTCACCCTGAGCCAGCCGCTGGCGGAATTCGGCCGTCTTGGCCTGCAGCTGCTCGTCGCTGAGCGCGGCAAACGTCGGCTCCAGCGCATTGATGCGTGCCACCGTTTTTCGGTAGCTCTTGAGCAGCCGGTCATTGCGGCTGCCGAAAATCTTGGTCAGGAACGGGATGGCCATACAAACCCCACCGCGCGACCGCCTGGGGCAGGCGCGGCTCAAGCAATTCTCGGATCGCCCCACCAACGGCAGAGCGCCACGACACAGCGCTCGGGGGCCTGCGCACCCGAGACCGACAAGCGGGCATTGTAGCCCCGCATGCCCCGCGCTACCGGGCGGACGCCTCGGGCACCGCGTGCCCCAACACCCGCACCTGCAGGGTCTGTACCTCGCCCCCGGCACAGCGCGCTGCCGCCAGCAACACTGGCGCAAGCTGCCGCACTTTGGCCGCCACCGATGGATTGGCCGCGAGCAGGCACCACGTCCCATCCTCCAATGGTCCAGCGGTCACCCGCTCGCGCAACAAAGGCGGCAAATGCTCGGCCACCCGCTGCAGCAGCCGCCGCGAAGCCCAGGCACGCTCGGCCACATCGGCCAGCACCGGATTGGCGCGCACGGCCTGCTGCAAAGTCAACACGGGCATCAACGCCTCCTATCAATGTGCTGCGGCCCGACGCGGGAGAAGGCCATGCAGGGGCATGAGACGACTGCGGACGGTGGGGGTGATGGGTGAAGGTCAGACACTCTTGGCCCCACCTGAGCAGTTTACGCCAAAAGGCACCCTGTTCCACCTAGGCAGCCGGGGCCTTACAGTCCCCTGTCGGCATGATGTCGGCGAGGGATGCGGGAACTCGGCGATTAGCACTCACTCCAATGGAGTGCTAACATAATGATCGATTCAGGAGAGGAGAGCCCATGACTGCAATGACCCTTGCCCTCACACCGGCTTCCCACACTGTGCCAGCGGTGCCGTGGTCCAGCACATCGTTGACTCTGCCCCCGCTGGGCAGCCTGGACGCCTATATCAGCGCCGTCAACCGCATTCCGCTGCTCAGCGCGGAGGAGGAGCGCGACTGCGCCCAGCGCTGGCACCAACACCAGGATCTGGAGGCTGCGGGCAAGTTGGTGATGTCCCACCTGCGGCTGGTGGTGGCCATATCGCGCCAATATTTGGGCTATGGCCTGCCCCAGGCCGACCTGATCCAGGAAGGCAACATCGGCCTGATGAAGGCGGTCAAGCGCTTCGACCCTGCCCAAGGCGTGCGGCTGGTCAGCTACGCGGTGCACTGGATCAAGGCCGAAATCCACGAATTCATCCTGCGCAACTGGCGCATGGTCAAAGTGGCCACCACCAAGGCCCAGCGCAAGCTGTTTTTCAACCTGCGCGCGCTCAAGCGGGGCTTCAAAGCCGATGCGCTGGACGAGGACGCGGCGCGCGAGCGCCTTTCCGAGGCCGAAATCGACGTCGTGGCGCGCGAGCTGAATGTGCGGCGCGAGGATGTGGTCGAGATGGAAACCCGTCTGGGTGGTACGGATGTGGTGCTGGACCCCCTGCCGCATGAGGACGGGGACGAGGCCCACGGCCCAATCGCCTACCTGGCCGACCACCGCCACGAACCCACCGCCGTGCTGGAAGCGCGCGAGCGCGAGCGCTTGGGCTCGGAGGGTATCGAGCATGCGCTGGCGCAGCTCGACGAGCGCTCGCGCCGCATCGTGACCGAACGCTGGCTCAAGGTCAACGACGATGGCAGCGGCGGCAAAACCCTGCACGAATTGGCCGCCGAATACGGCGTCAGCGCCGAGCGCATCCGCCAGATCGAGGCGGCCGCCATGAAGAAAATGCGCAAGGCACTCGAAATTTACGCCTGATCCGCCCTTGCGGATGACCCTTCGCGCCGCAGGGCAGGGAACAGGATCACATCGCGGATGCTGGGGCTGTCGGTCAGCAGCATGACCAGGCGGTCGATACCGATGCCGCAGCCGCCGGCCGGTGGCATGCCGTATTCCAGGGCGCGGATGTAGTCGGCGTCGAAGTACATGGCCTCGTCGTCGCCGGCATCTTTGTTGGCCACCTGGGCGTGGAAGCGCGCGGCCTGGTCTTCGGGGTCGTTGAGCTCCGAAAAGCCGTTGCCCACCTCACGCCCGGTGATGTAGAGCTCAAAGCGCTCGGTGATCGTCGGGTCGGTATCGCTGGCGCGCGCCAGGGGCGAGATTTCAGTCGGGTGGTTGCAGATGAAGGTCGGCTGCCAGAGCTTGTCCTCCACCGTCTCTTCGAAGTACAACACTTGCAGGCCGGCCAGGCTGCGGCTGTCCAGCCGGTCCTTGACGGGGTCCAGCCCCAGGCGCCGCAACTGCTCACGTAACCAGGCCGGGTCGTCCACCCGCTGGCCCGCGTCGGTGTGCTTGAGGATGGCCTCGCGGATGGTCAGGCGCTCGAAGGGGGCCTCCAGGTCCACGTCCCGCCCCTGGTAGCTGAGCCGCCCGTCTCCGCACACGCTGCGGGCCACGTGGCGGATGAGCTGTTCGGTAAACGCCATCAAGTCCACATGGTTCCAAAAGGCCGCGTAGAACTCCATCATGGTGAACTCGGGGTTGTGGCGTACGCTGATGCCTTCGTTGCGGAACTTGCGGTTGATCTCGAACACACGGTCGAAACCACCCACCAGCAGGCGCTTGAGGTAGAGCTCCGGTGCAATGCGCAGGTACATGTCCTGCTCCAGCGCGTTGTGGTGGGTGACGAAGGGCTTGGCGTTGGCCCCGCCCGGGATGGGGTGCAGCATGGGGGTTTCGACCTCCAGAAAGCCGTGCTGCACCATGTATTCGCGGATGGTGGTGACGGCCAGGCTGCGCGCGACAAAGCGCTCGCGCGCCGCGACATCGGTCATGAGATCGACATAGCGCTGGCGGTACTTCAGCTCCTGGTCGTGGATACCGTGGAATTTGTCGGGCAGCGGGCGCAGGCTTTTGACCACCAACCGCAGTCGGTCGGCTTTGACGGACAGCTCGCCCGTGCGGGTCTTGAACACCACCCCTTCGGCATAGACGATGTCGCCCAAATCCCAATGCTTGAAGGCGTCGTAGACGGCCTCGCCCAGCGCGTCCTTGGTGAGATAGAGCTGAATGCGCCCGCCGGTGGGGCCGAACGAGGCGTCCTGCACGGTGGCGAAACTGGCCTTGCCCATGACGCGCTTGAGCATCATGCGCCCGGCGACGCTGACGCGGGCCTGCAGCGGCTCGAGCATCTCGTTGCTCATGTGGCCGTATTCGGCCTGCAAGGCCTCGGCCGTGTGCTGCGGCCGCACATCGTTGGGGAACGCAGGCCCGGCACCCTGCACGGCAGCGGCACGCAGCGCTTGGAGTTTTTCGCGGCGCTCGGCGATGAGCTGGTTTTCGCTCGGAGCCTCGGCGGGCGCAGGATGAACGGGATCGGTCATGGCAACACCGGGATGCAAAAACAAAGGTTTTGCGGCCCATGCCGCAAAACCCTCGATTGTAGGCTGCCCACGCCTGCGCGCGCCGTGGACGCATCGGCGGGCCGTCAGACGACCGCTTCGCCCAGGTAAGCAGCACGCACCTTCGGGTCGTCCAGCATGGCCTTGGCATCGCCATGCAGGATGATTTCGCCCGAGTCCATGACATAACCACGGTCGGCCACCTGCAGCGCGCGGCGGGCATTTTGCTCCACCAGCAGCACCGTCATGCCCTGTGCGTGCACATCGCGCACCACCTCGAAAATCTTGTCCACCATGATCGGCGACAGTCCCATCGACGGCTCGTCCAGCAGCAGCAGCTTCGGGCGGCTCATCAGTGCGCGCGCCATGGCCAGCATCTGCTGCTCGCCGCCGGACATGGTGCCGGCAAGCTGGTCGCGGCGCTCCTTCAGGCGCGGAAACAGCTCGAACATGCGGTCGATGTCGCGCTGGATCTCGGCCTTGTCGGTGCGCACATAGGCACCCATGAGCAGGTTTTCGGTGATGGTCATGCGCGTGAAGACGCCGCGCCCCTCCGGCACCATGGCCAGGCCACGCTTGACCAGATCCCACGATCCGGTACCGCGGATGGACTGGCCTTGGTAGACGATGTCACCGCCTTCAGCCAGCAACATGCCGGTGATGGCCTTCATGGTCGTGGTCTTGCCCGCGCCGTTGGAGCCGATCAGCGTGACCAGTTCGCCCTCGCGCACCTCCAGGTCGATGCCCTTGACCGCCTTGATACCACCGTACGAGACCTTCAGGCCCGTGACTTTCAACAGGGTATTCGCCATCTCAGTGTCCTCCGGTACCCAGGTAGGCCTCGATCACCTTGGGGTTCTTCTGCACCTCGGCCGGCGTGCCCTCGGCGAGCTGCTTGCCGTAATCGAGCACGGTGACGCGGTCGCACAAGCCCATGACCAGCTTGACGTCGTGCTCGATCAGCAAAATGGTGCGGTTGTCGCGGCGGATGCGGTCGATCAGCTCGCGCAGCTGCACCTTCTCGGTCGCGTTCATGCCGGCGGCCGGCTCATCCAGCGCGATCAGCTTGGGATCGGTGGCCAGGGCGCGCGCGATCTCCAGCCGGCGCTGGTCGCCATAAGACAGGGTGCGCGCCTTGTAATCGGCGTATTTGGCGATGCCAACGTACTCGAGCAGTTCCATCGCACGCTCGGCGATGGCTTTTTCCTCGGCCAGAAAGCGGCGGGTGCGCAAAATCGCGCCGAAGATGCCCGAGCGTGTGCGCACATGGCGGCCAACCATGACGTTTTCCAGCACCGTCATTTCGGCAAACAGCCGAATGTTCTGGAAGGTGCGCGCAATGCCGGCCTTGGCGACCTCGTGCACCGCGGTGGGCGTGTAGGGCTGCCCGGCCAGCTCGAATGAGCCGCTGTCGGGCGTGTACAGGCCCGTCAGCACATTGAAGAAGGTGGTCTTGCCGGCGCCGTTGGGGCCGATCAGGCCATAGACCTGGCCACGCTTGATTTCGATGCCGACGTCGGACAGCGCCTGCAGGCCACCGAAGCGTTTGGAGACGCCGCTGACTTTCAGGATGGTGTCTGTCATAGGGATCTCCTCACTTGCTCAGCGCCTTGCCGTGCTCGGGCGCGGGCCACAGGCCGCGCGGGCGCAGCAGCATGACGATGATCATGGCCAGCGCGATGAGCAGCTGGCGCAGGATCTCTGGGGCCAGACGACCGTCAGTGAGATAGTGCAGCGGCCCGGCCATGTGGCGCAACAGCTCTGGCAAGCCAGCCAGCAGCAGCGCGCCCAGGATCACGCCCGGGATATGGCCCAGACCGCCCAGCACGACCATGGCGACGATCATGACCGACTCCATCAGGACAAACGATTCGGGGTAGACCCCGCGCATCAGCGAGGCGAACAGCACCCCCGCGATGCCGCCAAAGGTGGCGCTGGAACCAAAAGCCGCCAGCTTGAGGTTGCGGGTGTTGATGCCCATGGCCTTGGCGGCGATCTCGTCCTCGCGGATGGCCATCCATGCGCGCCCGATGCGGGAATTGCCCATGCGGTGCGCAATGATGACCGTCATCACGACGAAGAACAGGATCAGGTAGTAGTACAGCGTCACCGACTCGAAGGTGTAGGTCCAGTCCCCGAGCGAGATTGTCAGCCGCTGCCCCATGTTGTGACCAAAGACCGTCACCGCATCGACACCGGCGATCCCTTTGGGCCCGTTGGTCAGGTTGATCGGACGGTCCAAATTGAGCATGAAGATGCGCACGATCTCGCCGAAACCCAGCGTGACGATGGCCAGGTAGTCGCCACGCAGCTTGAGCACCGGGTAGCCCAGGATCAGCCCGGTCATGCCGGCCAAGACGGCCGCCAGAAAGATGACGATCCAGAAGCTGAGGTGGATGCCGTTGGGGAACATGGCCGCAATCGCGGGGAAGTTGTCCGCCAGATGGCTGGAGGCCAACAGGCTGTAGAGGTAGGCACCGACCGCGAAGAAAGCGATGAAGCCCAGGTCGAGCAAGCCGGCATAGCCCACCACGATGTTCAGGCCCAGCGCCAGCATCACATACAGCAGTGCGACATCGACGATACGCACCCACGAGTTGCTGCCCGTGGCCTGCAGCAGCAGCGGCAGAACCAGCAGGCCAATGGCCGCCAAGGCAAAGACGACCAACTTGGAAGAGGTTTTGGATTGGCTCATGTCAGCATCTCCTGTCCGGGCGCATCAGGCGCGGTCGGCCACCCGCTCGCCGAGCAGGCCCGACGGACGCAGCGTCAAGACGATGGCCAAGACGATGAAGGCGAAGATGTCGGAATACTGGCTGCCCAGAAAGCCCCCCGTCAGCGGCCCCAGGTAGCCTGCCCCCAACGATTCGATCAGGCCGAGCGAGATGCCACCCACCACGGCACCGGCCAGGTTGCCAATGCCACCGAAGACCGCCGCCACAAAGGCCTTGAGCCCGGGCATGAAGCCCATCGAGTGCTGCACCGTGCCATAGTTGGACGCCCACATGATGCCGGCGATGGCCGCCAGCATCGCACCGATGATGAATGTCGCAGAAATCACCACGTCCGGTCGGATGCCCATCAGGCCGGCAACGCGTGGATTCTCGGCCGTCGCACGCATGGCCCGGCCCAAACGGGTCTTGTTGACCATGAACATCAGCAGCGACAGCACGATGGCAGTGGTGGCCAGAATCGTCACCTGCGTGGGCGAGATGACCGCCCCGCCCAGGTTGAACGGCTCGCTCGACAGCAGGGTCGGATAGGACTTGGGATTGGGCTTCCACACGATCATCGCCAGCGTCTGCAGCAAGATGCTCATGCCGATGGCGGTGATCAGCGGTGCCAGCCGCGGGGAGTTGCGCAGCGGCTTGTAGGCCAATTTCTCGATCGAGAAGTTGATCACCGCGCAAACGATCATCGAGATCAGCGCAGCCAGGACCAGCAAAGC
>CALEDU010000071.1 GCA_937949455.1 uncultured Tepidimonas sp.
AAGCGGGGTCGGTCTCGGCCAGTGGGGTCAGGATCACTTGGCAGCCGCGGTACAGGTCCGCGCTGGCGTGCTCCACACCGGCGCGCTCTTTGCCGGCGATCGGGTGCGCGGGCACGAATTGTCCCAGCCGGTCGGCCAGCACCTGGCGCGCGGCCGCCACCACATCGCCTTTGGTCGAGCCCACATCCATGACCAAGGCGCCCGGGCCGATCAGAGGGCGGATGGCCCGCAGCGTCTCGCCTGTCGCGGCGACCGGCACCGACACCAGCACCAGGTCGGCGCCGTAGGCAGCCAGCAGCGCCGAGGGCGCTTCGACGTCGATCACGCCCATCTCACGGGCGCGCGCCAGCGTCTGCGGAGAGCGGGCGTAGCCCACCACCCGCTGCACCAATCCAGCGGCCTTGAGGGCCTGGGCGAACGAGCCGCCCATCAGCCCACAGCCGATCACGCCCAGTTGCTCGAAGCGGGGCGGCGCCGCGGGCGTGTCGCGGTCAACCGCGGTGGGGGAGGGCGTGCTCATCACCCCCTCACTCCGATACCGGGTAAGCGCCCAGCATCTTGTAAAAAGCGCACAGGCCCTGCAGTTCTTGCAGGGCGGCGGCCACATGGGGCTGGGATGGGTGCCCGGCGAGATCGATGTAGAAGTAATACTCCCACTGGCCGGATTTGGCCGGGCGGGACTCGAAGCGCGTCATCGACACACCGTGCGCCTTGAGTGGGCGCAGCAGGTCGTGCACCGCCCCTGGGCGATTGGGGACCGACACCACCAGACTGGTACAGTCGCGGCCGCTGGCCGGGGGGGTGGCCATGGTTTGTGGCAGGCAGATCACTGCAAAGCGCGTGCGGTTGTAGGCCTCGTCCTGGATGGCATGCGCCACGATGTGCAGCGCGTACTGGGCGGCGGCCCGCTCGCTGGCGATGGCAGCCCAGGCCGGGTTTGTCGTGGCCAGCCGCGCGCCCTCGGCATTGCTGGCGACGGCGCGGCGCTCGGCATGGGGCAGGTGGGTGGACAGCCAGCCTTGGCACTGCGCCAGCGCCTGGGGGTGAGCCATCACCACCTCGATGCCGTCCAGGCTGGGGGTCTGGCGCAGCAGGTTGTGCCGCACCAGCAGGCTGATTTCGCCCACGATGTGCACCGGCGAGCGCAGGAACAGGTCCAGCGAGCGTGCCACCACCCCTTCGGTGGAGTTTTCCACGCCGACGACGCCAAACTGCGCGGTGCCCGCCGCAGTAGCGTGGAATACCTCGTCGAAGCTCGGGCAGTAAATCAGATCGGCGGCGCTGCCGAAGTAGTCGATCGCGGCTTGTTCGCAGAAGGTGCCCTCGGGGCCGAGCACTGCGACCCGCAGCGGGGCCTCCAGCGCCAGGCAGGCCGACATGATCTCGCGCCAGATGGCGGCGACATGCTGGTTGCGCAGCGGCCCGGGGTTGGCCGCTTCGATGTTGGCGATGACCTGCGCCACGCGGTCGGGCCGGAAGAAGGGCGAACCCTCGGCCCGTTTGACCTCGCCAACGGCCTCGGCGATGCGGGCGCGTTCGTTGAGCAGTGCCAACAGTTGCCGGTCGATGGCATCGATCTGCTCGCGCAGGGCCTGCAGCCGGGGGCTGGCGGCCGGCGTGGGCGGGGCGGTCGGGGACGGGGTTTGGCGGTCGGACATGTCGGGCCAGTGGAAAAGCGAAGCCATCGGCGCTCAAGCGCTGCGCTCGAAATCCCGCAGGTAATCCACCAAGGCCTCCACCCCCGCCATCGGCAGGGCGTTGTAGAGGCTGGCGCGCATGCCGCCCACCGACTTGTGGCCCTTGAGCTGCAGCAGCCCGCGTTCCTGCGCCCCGCGCAGAAACGCGGCATTGCGGGGGTGGGTGGGGTCCTGCAATGGCGCTCCGTCGTCACCGCGCAGGAAGAAGGGGATATTCATGCGCGAGCGGCAGGCGGGATCGACCCGGTTGACATACAGGGACGAGCGGTCGATCGCGTCATACAGGCGCTGTGCCTTGGCCATGTTGCGCGCCTCCATCGCCGCCACGCCGGTGAGGGCCCCCTCGCGCTGCGCCAGCAGCCACTGGAAGGTCAAGCCGGCGATATAGATGGCGTAGGTGGGCGGCGTGTTCAGCATCGAATCGGCATTGGCCAGGGCACGGTAGTCGAACACGCTGGGGCAGATCGGCAGCGCATGGCCCAACAGGTCTTCGCGCACCACGATGATCGTCAATCCGGCCGGGCCGATGTTTTTTTGCGCCCCGCCGAAGGCCAGTCCCACACGAGTCCAGTCGATCGGGCGCGACAGCACGTGCGAAGAAAAGTCGATCACCAGCGGCGCATCGCTGCCCAGCGCAGCCAGATCCGGCAGGGTATGAAATTCCACCCCGTGGATGGTTTCGTTGCTGCACAGGTGCACATAACTGGCGTCTGCGCTCAGCCGCCACGTGGCTGGGTCGGGCAGGGTGGTAAAGCCCGTGTCGGCCGTGCTGGCGGCAATGCGCACCTCGCCATACCGCGTGGCTTCCTGGGCGGATTTCTGGCTCCACGCGCCGGTGAGCACAAAATCCATCGCCCGCGCCGGGCGCCGTCCCACCAGGTTCAACGGTACCATGGCGTTGTGCGCCAGAGCCCCGCCCTGGCTGAACAGCACCTTGAAGTGCGCCGGGATGGCCAGCAGGGTGCGCAAATCGCGCTCGGCCTGCTCGGCAATGGCCATGAAGGACTGGCCGCGATGGCTCATTTCCATCACACCCATGCCGCTGCCGTGCCAGTCGAGCATTTCAGC
>CALEDU010000072.1 GCA_937949455.1 uncultured Tepidimonas sp.
GAAGACGACCAACGGCATAACCACACCCCCGTAGCACCGACGACCGGCCCCGCGCCAGCCGACCCCGCATGGTAATGGGCATGCAAGACACGGGCCTGACACGGCCGCGCGGCGTGGGACAATACCGTTTTGGGACTTGGCGCGGGCCTGTCCGGCCCTCCTGCGAGATGACGATTTCCCCCCCCTGCGGCGCATCGGCGCGCATTTGGACCACCAGCGACTTCGACTTCCCCCTGCCCGCTGAATTGATCGCCCAGCACCCAGCGCCCGAGCGCAGCGCCGCGCGCTTGCTCGACGCTCGCCACTGGCCGCCCACCGACCGCATCTTCCGCGATCTGCCCGACCTGCTGGAGCCCAACGATCTGCTGGTCTTCAACGATACCCAGGTGATCAAGGCACGCCTGTACGGCGAAAAGCCCACGGGCGGCCGCCTGGAGTTGCTGGTCGAGCGGGTGCTGGTCAACGGCGAGGTGGTCGCGCACATGAAGGTGAGCAAGAAGCCGGCTCCCGGCACCGTGCTGCGCATGGCACCACAAATGGACGGGCAGCCGGCCTTCACCGCCACGCTGTTGGGTCGCTGGCCAGCAAGCGACGGGCCGCTGTTTCGGCTGCGCTTCTCCGACGACCCCTACGCGCTGATGGCGCGCCATGGCCATGTGCCGCTGCCGCCGTACATCACACACCCCGACACGCCCGAGGACGAGCAGCGCTACCAGACCGTTTTTGCCAAAAACCCGGGCGCGGTGGCCGCGCCGACCGCAGCGCTGCACTTCGACGAGGCGGTGCTGTCGGCGCTGGACACACGCGGCGTGCAGCGCGCCCGCATCACGCTGCATGTGGGTGCCGGCACCTTCCAGCCGGTCAAGGGGGAAGATATCCGCAGCCACCGCATGCACCGCGAGCACTATCACATCCCGCCCGAGACGCTGGCAGCGCTGGAGCGCACACGCCGCGCCGGTGGGCGGGTGTTGGCAGTGGGCACTACGACCGTGCGCACGCTGGAGAGTTGGGCACGCAGCGGTGCCGTCGAAGGCGACACCGATCTTTTCATCACACCGGGCTTTGACTTCCGCGTGGTGGACCTGATGGTCACCAACTTCCACCTGCCGCGCAGCACGCTGCTGATGCTGGTGTCGGCGTTCGCCGGCTATGAACACATCATGGCGCTGTATCGCCACGCCATCGAGCGGCGCTACCGCTTCTTTAGCTACGGTGACGCGATGTTGCTGGCGCGTGCGGGCACCCCCTGCACGCCGGCCGCTTGAGGCGGCTTAGGGTGCCGCCGCGCCCGGTTTCGGCACGTAACGCACGCCGGGCAGGCCGGCGTAGTCGGCGTCCTGCGTCCACAGCGTGGCGCCGAACTCCTGCGCCATCGCCAGCATGATGGCATCGGCCATCGCCAACCGGTGCCGCTGCGCCACGCGCGCGGCGGCCACCGCACGCGCGTCGGTCAAGTCCAGCACGCGGCCCAGCCGCATCACGTCCAGGCAGCGCGCCACCACCTCCTGCGGCACGCGGCGCGCCAGCACACGGTGCACCTCGTACAGCGCGATGCACGGAACCAGCAAGTTGCGGCGGTTCTCGATGGCCGGGGCGAACAGATCGGCCCGGGGGCTGTCGAGCAGATACTCCAGCCAGCCCGACGAATCGACCACATTCATTCAGTCAAACTCCCGGTCCGGCTCCTTCGGCGGCTCGATGTCGTCCCCGAGCTCGTAGCCCTTGAGCATGCCGCGATAGGCGCTCATCGGCGTTTCGGGCCGGATCACGAGCTCCTGGCCGCGCAGCTCGAACTGGATGTATGAGCCGGGCCGGATGCCGAGCTTGGCGCGCATCGCGGCCGGCAGCGTGACTTGCCCCTTGCTGGACACGACGGCTTCGACGGCTTCCATGGCGGCTCCTTTACTGATCACCAAGTAAAGCAGATTTTACGGTAAAGCATCCGTCCCCGTACAATCGCGCCCATGCTGACCTTCGAACTGCTGGCCACTGACCCGACCAGCCACGCGCGCCGGGGACGCCTCACGCTCAACCACGGGGTGGTGCAGACGCCGATTTTCATGCCCGTGGGCACCTACGGCACCGTCAAGGGCGTGATGCCGCGCAGCCTGCATGACCTGGGCGCGCAGATCATCCTGGGCAACACCTTCCACCTGTGGATGCGACCTGGACTGGACGTCATCCGCGCCTTCGGCGGCCTGCACGGCTTCGAGCAGTGGCACAAGCCCATTCTGACCGACTCCGGCGGCTTTCAGGTGTGGAGCCTGGGCGCGATGCGCAGAATCACCGAGGAGGGGGTGCACTTCGCCTCGCCGGTCAACGGTGACAAGCTGTTCATGTCGCCGGAGGTGAGCATGCAGATCCAGACCGTGCTCAACAGCGACATCGTCATGCAGCTGGACGAATGCACGCCGTACTGGCAAGGCGACCAGGCCAGCGGCCACGTCACCACCGAGGCCGAGGCCCGCGCCAGCATGGAGCTGAGCCTGCGCTGGGCAGCGCGCTCCAAGGCCGAGTTCGAGCGGCTGGGCAACCCGAATGCGCTGTTTGGCATCGTGCAGGGCGGCATGTTCGAGCACCTGCGGCAAGAGTCGCTGGAGGCGCTGGTGGACATGGACTTGCCCGGCTACGCCATCGGCGGCGTGAGCGTGGGCGAGCCCAAGGAGGAGATGCGCCGCATCCTGGCGCACACGCCGCACCGGCTGCCGGCGCACAAGCCGCGCTA
>CALEDU010000073.1 GCA_937949455.1 uncultured Tepidimonas sp.
CTGCCAACCAGCCAGCGCAGCCAGGCATGGCGGCTGTTGAGCGCCAAAGCCAGAAACAGCGCCAACACGCCCCCCACCGCCAGGGACGACAGCAAGAGCTTCAGCGTGGTCCATAGCCCTTGGCCATAGAGCTCGAGCTGAGCCGGTTCGAAAATCACAGACCAGTTCATCGCAGGTCGCTTGCTCGATCATCCCTGCCACGAGGTGACGCGCCGCACCCCGAGGCTGAAACGGTCGTTGAGGCGCCGCAGCACCCACAGTGACACCGACGTGTAGACCAGAAACAGCGCCCCCACGAACAGGAAGAAAAAAAACGGCTCGCGCGTCGCAGCCGAGGCCTGTTTGGCCAGAAACGTCATATCCTTGAGTCCGATTAGACTGACCAACGCGGTGCTTTTGATGAGCACCAACCAATTGTTGGTGAAGCCCGGCAGGGCGTAGCGCACCATCTGCGGCAAGGTGATGCGCACGAAGGTCTGCAGCCGCCCCATCCCGAAGGCCCAGGCTGCCTCCATCTGCCCGCGCGGTATGGCCAGGATCGCTCCGCGAAAGGTCTCGGTCATGTAGGCACCATAGATGAAGCCGATGGTCAGCACGCCCGCGACGAAAGGATTGATGTCCACCGGTTCGGCGCGGCCGAGTGACTCCAACAGGGCATTCAGCCCGATCGTGCCGCCATAGAAGACGAGCAACATCAGCACCAGCTCCGGCACGCCGCGCACCACGGTGGTGTAGATCGTGGCCACGCCGGTGAGCACGCGGCGCCCGGAAAGCTTGGCCGTGGCACCCAGCAGCCCCAGCACCACAGAGACGGCCAGGGACAGCAGCGATACCGCTACTGTCAGCAGTGCCCCTTCAAGGATTGCAGGAATGTAGTCGAGCATGTGCCAATGAAAAACGCGTCGCGCCGGCACCCGCCGGCGGCCGACGCGCACTTCACACCGTCTAATCAGTTGCCGTACGGATCGAAATCAAAGTATTTTTTGGCGATCTTGTCGTACGTGCCGTCGGCGCGTATTGCCTTGATGGCCGCGTTGATATCCGCCTTGAGTTTGTCTTGGCCTTTGCGCATGCCCACGCCGACTCCGTAGCCGAAGTACTTGACGTCGTATAGGTCCGGGCCGACGAAGCCGTAGCCCTTGCCTTCTGGCTTGCGCAGGAAGCCACCGCGCACCTCGACCTTGTCAGCCACGGTGCCATCGAGCCGGCCCGATTTGATGTCCAGATACACCTGGTCCTGTGCCTCGTAGGGGATCACCTGTACGCCGGCGGGCTTGAGCTCACCCATGGCGTATTTTTCTTGCGTGCTGCCTTTGAGCACGCCAATTTTCTTGCCCTTGAGTGACGCTGGACCGCTGTAAGGCGTGCCCTCCTTGACGACGATGCCGCTCGGGGTCTTGTAGTACTTGTCGCTGAAGTCGATGACCTTCTGGCGCTCGTCGGTGATCGACATCGAGCTGATGATGACGTCGTACTTGCGCGCCTGCAGGCCAGGGATCATGCTGTCCCACACTTGTTCGACATAGACGCACTTGCGGTTGAGTCGGGCGCAGAGGGCCTCGGCAATATCCACGTCGAAGCCGGTCGGCTTGCCATCGGGCGTCTTGTAGGTGAACGGCTCGTAGGTCGCATCGATGGCCACCTTGAGCTCGTTGCCCTGGGCCTGAACGGCACCGGTGGACACGACGGCCGCAAGACCGATGGCTTGCAGGATATGGCGGCGTTTCATGTGGATATCATCCTGGTTGAACACAGGCGTCATTGTAGACAGGCGCGCCAGCTGAGCCGATGATGGTTTTCCCTTTGAGCCATGGGGGAACATCAGCACATATGACTTAACATAATACAAATTGTGGAACAATTCTCGGGCGTCTGCGCATTACCATGTGCCTCGGGGTTGGCGCGCTCGGATGGCCGCAGCGATCAGCTCGACGACGTTTTGTCGGCTCACCTGCCGGGCGAAGTCGATGGCATCCAGCCCGAGTTGGTTGCGCAGTGTCGGGTCGGCCCCCTCATCCAGCAACAGGCGCACCACCTCTTCGCGTCCATAGCGGGCCGCCATCATCAGCGGGGTTGTGCGGTTGGGGGACTCGGCGTCGATATAGGCGTGGTGCTCGAGCAACAGCCGCGTGATCGCAAGCGCGTATTCGCCCTTGTTGGTGGCTGCGTAGTGCAACGGTGTCCAACCCGGCCGGTTGACCTGGGCTCCCCGGGCCAGCAATTGCTGCACCAGCGCCAGATGGTTGCGCAGCGCGGCAATCATCAGCGCATTTTCGCCGGCCGCATTGACCGCTTCTATATCGACCCCGGGTTGTGCGATCAGGTAGCGTGCCACGGCCACGGCGTCGCGTTGCAGAGCCAGCACCAAGGCCGGGTTGAGGTCCGGGTCTGGGGTATTCAGGTCGAAACCTCGCGCATGCAAATCCTGGACGGTGGACAGGTCGTCGCGGATCACCGCGGTAATGAACTGGTCGTAGGAGCGTTGCGCGTACGCAGCCCCAGAAAGCAACACAGCCGCTATCAAAAAAAAGGGATAGAGGAGTTTTTTCATGCGAAACTGTGCGGGTGGTTGGTTGCGGCTAGCGGGCACAGGTAAACAGCCGATCGAAGTTGGCGCTGGTGATCTCGGCCACAGCATCGATGCTCAATCCCTTGAGTTCCGCCAGTTGCGCAGCCACATGTGGAACATACGCTGGGGTGTTGGTCTTGCCGCGGTGTGGCACGGGTGCCAGATAGGGGCTATCCGTTTCGATCAGGCAGCGATCTAGCGGTACGTATCGGGCCACTTCCCGCAAGTCGGTGGCATTCATGAATGTCAGAATCCCCGAAAACGAAATGTAAAAACCCAGATCC
>CALEDU010000074.1 GCA_937949455.1 uncultured Tepidimonas sp.
TTCGAGAAGTTTCCGCAGGCCAACGACCGCCTGACCACGCAGATGAAGTCGGTTGGTGAGGTGATGGCCATCGGCCGCACCTTCCAGGAGAGCTTCCAGAAGGCGCTGCGCGGGCTGGAAGTCGGCGTCGATGGCATGAACGAAAAAACCCAGGACCGCGAGACGCTGGAGCGCGAGCTGGGCGAGCCGGGGCCCGAGCGCATCTGGTATGTTGGCGACGCGTTCGCCGCCGGTTGGTCGCTTGAGGAGGTACACCACTTCACCCGGATCGACAAGTGGTTCCTGGTGCAGATCCAAGAGATCGTACAGATCGAACTGGCCTTGGATCGCCATACGGCCGAGCACGGTGGGCGGGCGCTGGAGGCACTGGACGCGGCGACGCTGCGCATGCTCAAGCGCAAGGGCTTTTCCGATCGGCGGCTGGCCAAGCTGCTCGCCAGCACCGAGGGCGAGGTGCGCGCACGCCGCCACGCCCTGGGCGTGCGACCTGTGTACAAGCGTGTCGACACCTGCGCGGCCGAATTTTCCAGCCACACCGCCTACCTGTATTCGACCTACGAGCAGGAGTGCGAAGCTGCGCCGAGCAAGCGGCGCAAGATCATCGTGCTCGGCGGCGGCCCCAACCGCATCGGCCAGGGCATCGAGTTCGACTACTGCTGCGTGCACGCGGCGTTGGCGCTGCGCGAGGATGGCTTTGAGACCATCATGGTCAACTGCAACCCGGAGACCGTCTCCACCGACTACGACACCAGCGACCGGCTCTACTTCGAGCCGCTGACTCTGGAGGATGTGCTGGAGATCGTCGCGGTGGAGCAGCCCGAGGGCGTCATCGTTCAGTATGGTGGCCAAACGCCGCTGAAACTGGCGCTGGGGCTGGAGCGCGCCGGTGTGCCGATCATCGGCACCGCGCCGGACATGATCGACGCCGCCGAGGACCGCGAGCGCTTCCAACAGATGCTGCACCGCTTGGGCCTGAAGCAGCCGCCCAATGCCACTGCGCGCGCCGAGGCCGAGGCGATGGACAAGGCCGCCGCACTGGGCTACCCGCTCGTCGTTCGGCCCAGCTATGTCCTGGGCGGACGCGCGATGGAGATCGTGCACGAGCCGCGTGACCTGGAGCGCTACATGCGCGAGGCGGTCAAGGTCAGCAACGACTCGCCGGTGCTGTTGGACCGCTTCCTCAGCGACGCGATCGAGTGCGATGTGGATTGCATTCGCGACGCCAGCGGCCAGGTGTTGATGGGTGGCGTGATGGAGCATATTGAGCAGGCGGGCGTGCATTCCGGCGACTCGGCCTGCTCGTTGCCGCCTTACTATCTGTCGACGGCCACCGTGGCCGAGATCAAGCGACAGACCGCCGCGCTGGCCGAGGCGCTGCAGGTCGTGGGTCTCATGAACGTCCAGTTCGCGATCCAAGAAGTGGAGGAGGGCGGCTCGAAGCGCGACGTCATCTACGTGCTGGAGGTCAACCCGCGTGCCAGCCGCACCGTACCGTTCGTCTCCAAGGCCACCGGCATCCCGCTGGCCAAGGTGGCGGCGCGCTGCATGGCGGGCCGCACGCTGGCCGAACAGGGCGTCACGCGCGAGGTCACGCCGCCCTATTTCAGCGTCAAAGAGGCGGTGTTTCCCTTCGTCAAGTTCCCGGGCGTGGACACCATTCTGGGGCCGGAGATGAAGTCGACCGGCGAGGTCATGGGCGTGGGGCGCAGTTTCGGTGAGGCGTTCGTCAAAAGTCAGCTCGCCGCCGGCGTGTGCCTGCCCCGACCGACCGACGCCGTGCGCAAGATCTTCCTGTCGGTCAAGCCCGGCGACAAGGCGCGCGTGGTGCCGATTGCGCGCGATCTGGCGGCGATGGGCTTCGAACTGGTGGCCACCCGCGGCACCGCTGCGGCGCTCCAAGCGGCGGGCGTGCCGTGCGCGGTGGTCAACAAGGTCACCGAGGGTCGCCCCAATATCGTGGACATGATCAAAAATGGCGAGATCGCCATGGTCATCAACACGGTGGAGGAGCGCCGCAACGCAATTGCCGATTCGCGCTACATTCGCGTGGCTTCGTTGGCACACCGCGTGACCACCTTCACGACCATTTTTGGTGCCGAGGCCGCCGTAGAGGGGATGAAAGTGATGGACGATCTGCCGGTGTACGCGCTGACCGAATTGCACACACAACTGGCGTGACGCAGGCGCCTGAGCACCTTTGACCAACCGCGCCCGCAGTGGCCATTGGTGCGCCAAACCGGTTATCATTGCTGGTGATTCGATACCGCCGAACGGCAACGCTCGGCGGTTTGCTTTTGTGCGACAAGGATTGCTGCCATGCCCACCATCCCGCTGACCAAGCGCGGTGCCGACAAGCTCAAGGAGGAGCTGCACCGCCTCAAGACCGTTGAGCGTCCCGCTGTCATCCAAGCCATTGCCGAGGCGCGCGCCCAGGGCGACCTGAGCGAGAACGCCGAGTACGACGCGGCCAAGGACCGGCAAGGCTTCATCGAAGGCCGTATCAAGGAAATCGAGGGCAAGCTCGCCGCCGCTCAGGTCATCGATCCGGCACAGCTCGACGCAGGCGGCAAGGTGGTGTTTGGTGCCACCGTCGAGCTGGAGGACGAGGCCAGCGGCGAGACCGTGACCTACCAGATCGTTGGTGAGGACGAGGCCGACCTGAAACTCGGGCTGATCAACGTCTCGAGTCCCATCGCGCGCGCACTGATCGGCAAGGAGGAGGGCGACGTCGCCGAGGTACAGGCACCCAACGGCGTGCGGCGATACGAAATCGTGGCTGTGCGCTACGAGTGAGGGCGCAACGGGTGCGGTTTTCTGCACAAACTTGGGTGCAGCGCTGGCCTTTGCTGGTGGCAGCACTGTGGTGGGGCGCGGTGACGGCCTGGAGCTTCGTTGCTGTGCCGCTGCTGTTTGCGCATTTCAACAACCCAGCGGTGGCCGGCGGAATGGCCGCGCGGTTGTTTCAGGTGCAATCGTGGGTGAGCGTCGCTGCCGCCCTGGTGCTGCTGCTGTGGGGGCGGGCACAGCGTGGGCGCGGGCAGGCAGGGGATGCCGACTGGGCGCTGCTGCCGTGGCTGCTGCTCGGGGCGCTGGCAGGACTGGTGCAAGAGTTCGGTGTTGCCCAGCGCATCCTCACCGCTCGCCAGTCCGGCGCAAGCCTCGCCCTGTGGCACGGCCTGGGCACGCTACTGGTGGCGCTGCAGTGGCTCAGCGCGCTGCGCAGCCTGTGGTGGTTGGCTGGGCAGGGGGCCTGCGGGTCCAGGCCTGACCGTCGCTGAAGCGCCACCACGCGGGGCAGCGTTGTTCAGCCAGAGGCGCGCTGCGCCGCCTCGACCGTGTTGAGCAGCAACATCGCAATCGTCATCGGCCCCACCCCGCCGGGCACCGGGGTGATCCAGCCGGCCACCTCGCGCACAGCGTCGAAGTCGACATCGCCGCACAGCTTGCCGTCGGGCAGACGGTTGATGCCGACGTCGAGCACGACGGCGCCGGGCTTGACCATGTCGGCACCGATCATGCGCGGCTTGCCGACGGCGGCGACCAGGATGTCGGCCTGGCGCGTGTGGTGGGCCAGGTCTGTGGTCCCGCTGTGGCAGATCGTCACCGTGGCACCGGCCTGCAGCAGCAGCAGCGCCATGGGCTTGCCGACGATGTTGCTGCGGCCCACGACGACAGCGTGCTGGCCGCGCAGATCAGCGCGCTCGATGTGCTCCAGCATCTTCATGCAGCCATAAGGGGTGCAAGGCCGAAAGGCCGGCTGACCCACCAGCAGCGCCCCAGCGTTGGCGATGTGAAAGCCGTCGACGTCTTTTTTCGGCTCGATGGCCTCGATGACGCGCTGGGCGTTGTGGTGCGCCGGCAGCGGCAACTGCACCAGGATGCCGGGGATGGCGGGGTCGGCATTGAGCGCGGCGATGCGCGCCAGCAGTTCACCCTCGGTGAAGCTGGCGGGATAGGTCTCCAGCACCGAATGGATGCCGGCCTCGCCGCAGGCCTTGACCTTGTTGCGCACATAAACCTGGCTGGCAGGGTCGTCGCCGAC
>CALEDU010000075.1 GCA_937949455.1 uncultured Tepidimonas sp.
CTGCTGTGTGAAGCCGCAGTAGCTGGCGGTGTTGACCACCAACACCACCTGGCCGGCGTACTGACACAGATCCTGCGGTTTTTCGTCCTGCAGCCGGTCAAAGCGGTGTTGCAGGATGCTGGGGCATGGGGCGTTGGCCGGCGTGCTTGGGGCGGCGTGGCTGGGGATGCTCATCGGTGCGAGGGTTGCAATGGCGAGTGCCACGGCGGCCAGGGTGTTGAGGCGGGGCTGGGTTTTCATGGGCGACAGAGGCATGGGTGGATCACTGGCCTAGATTTAACCCAATACCTGTGCCCACAATGCCAGCACGGCATCGCGCTGGCCGGCCACGTCTGCGGGGTCGATCTGGGTGCTGGCCTCGTCCAGCCGCGCGCGGTGCTGCACCTGGCGCAGGTGGCGGTAGGCGTCGGCGGCGGCGTGGCCGACGCCAGCGGGCAGCAGGCCGGCGATTTCGGCGCGCTGCAGCAGCGCGATGTTGCCAGCGTTGGCGCGCAGCGCTGGGTGCGCCGCGCTATGCGCCAGCACCAGGTACTGCACGGCAAACTCGACATCGATCATGCCGCCGGGGCTGTGCTTGAGGTCGAAGCGGTCGGCGCGCACCGGGTGCGCGTCGTAGAGGCGCTGGCGCATGGCACGGATTTCGGCGGCCAGCGCCGCAGGGTCGCGCGGCGCGGTGATGACGGCCTCGCGCACGGCGTCGAAGCGCGCCCCTAGGTCAGGGCTGCCCACCACGAAGCGCGCGCGCGTCATGGCCTGGTGTTCCCAGGTCCAGGCGGTGTTGCTGCCGCGGTTTTGTTGGTAGTTGGCATAGGCTTGGAAGGTGGTGACCAGCAGCCCGGAGTTGCCGTTGGGCCGCAGCGCGGTATCGATCTCGAACAGGTCACCCTCGCCGGTCTTGACGGTGAGCCAGTTGATCAGCTTGCGCACGAAGGCAGCATAGATTTCGGGGGCGCGTTCATCGTCATCATCGTAGAGAAAAACGATGTCGAGGTCGCTGCCGTAGCCGAGCTCCTTGCCGCCGAGCTTGCCGTAGCCAATGATGGCGTGGCGCGGCTCGTCGCGGTGGCGGCCCTTGAGGCGCTGCCAGCACCACTGGCCGGTGATTTGCAGCACGGTGTCGGCCAGCGCGCTCAGGTCGTCGGCGACCTGTTCCACGGTCAGCAGCCCTTCGACGTCGCGCGCCAGGGTGCGGAACACCTCGGCGTGGTGGGCGCGGCGCAGCAGGTCCAGCAGCGCCTCGTCATCGTCCTCGCCGGTTTTGTGCAGCGACCAGCGACGCGCCTGCAGGTCCGCCGCAAAGGCGGCCGCATCGAAGCGAGATTGGTACAGCTCGGCGCTGGCCAGTTCGTCGATGACCCCCGGGTGGCGCAGCAGGTAGCGCGCCGGCCAGCGCGCCGCGCCCAGCACGCGCAGCAGCCGTTCGTGGACAGCGGGGCGCTCCTGCAACAACGCCAGGTAGCTTTCGCGGCGCAGCAGCGGCTCGATCCAGTCGGCCAGCCGCACCGCTGCGGTTTCGCTGACACGGCCGTCGTCGATCCAGGCCAGCGTGCGCTCCAGCAGCCGGATCAGGCGCGCGCGCGCCTCATCGCGCAGCGCTTGCACGCGTGGGTGGTCGATCCAGGGACGCAGGCGGTCGGCCAGCGCCGGCGGGCACTGCGGCAGCAGCGCGCCGAGGTCGTCGCCCGCGCCGCGCGCCGCGCCATGGCAGCCTTTGCCCTGGCAGCCGGCGTTGCGGCTGTCGCCGCCCAGCAGCGTGTCGAACTCCTGCGCCACCAACTCGCGGTGTGCGTCCAGCGCGCCAAGGAACGACGGTGTATCGACAAAGCCCATCGTCGCGGCGATCCACGCCAGGTCGTCGTCACGCGTGGGCAGCAGATGGGTCTGCTGATCGTCTAGGTACTGGATGCGGTGCTCGACCCGGCGCAAAAAGACGTAAGCGTCGGCGAGCTGTCGGGCTTTGTCGAGCGGCATCAGGCCCGCCTGGGCCACGCGCTGCAGTGCCTGCAGCGTCGGACGCGTGCGCAATTCCGGGAACTGTCCGCCGCGCACCACCTGCAGCAGTTGCACGATGAACTCGATCTCGCGAATGCCTCCGCGCGAGAGCTTGACGTCGTTGGCACGCTCAGGATGACCGGCAGCCCGCCGCGCCGCATGTTCACGGATTTGGCGGTGCAGCCGCCGCAGCGCTTCGAATACGCCATAGTCTAGGTAGCGGCGAAAGACGAATGGCAACACGATCGGCCGCAGCCACTGCCCGGTGCCATCGCGGTGGGCGCTGTCGGCGGGGGCGACCACGCGGCTTTTCAGCCAGGCAAATCGCTCCCATTCCCGGCCCTGAACCTGAAAATAATCCTCCAGCGCGCCCAGCGAAACCGCCGGCGGCCCCGAATTGCCGTTGGGCCGCAAGGCCAGGTCCACCCGGAATACCTGGCCGTGCTCGGTCACATCGCCCACCAGCGCATGGATGCGCTTGACGACCTTGGCGAAATACTCGTGGTTGCTGATGCGGTTGCGCCCCTCGGCATTGCCGGCGGTCTCGCCTTCGCCCTCGTAGACGTAGATCAGATCGATGTCGCTGGACACATTGAGCTCGCGCGCACCGAACTTGCCCATGCCCACGATCCACCAAGCGCAACGGCGTCCTTCGGCAGGCTCGCTCAGCGCGCTGGGCGGCAAGGGCCCGGGCGGTTCGCCGTCGGGTGCCATGGGCCGACCGTGCAGCGTGTCCAGCTCGGCGCAGGCGGCACGGGCGGCTTCGTCTAGCGCCAGCTCGGCCAAGGCGGTGACGCCACGGGTGATTTCCTGCAGCGAGGCCCCTTGCTCGCAGTCCAGCACGGCCAGGCGTTCGAGCGCCAGATGGCGCAGCACCCGCAGCGCGGCATCCAGCCCATACCCGCGTTCGCGCAGAGCACCCAGGGCCGCGTGCAAGGTGTCGGCCGTGGGAGCGCCTGGGGGCAGCAAGGCGCGCTCACCATCGTAGCGACGGCGCACGCGTTGCACGAAGCGACTGTGATCGGCCCGCGCCGAACCAACGCAAACGCTCGACATCATAATTTCGTGTGACTCCAACCCCAACCCTTTCTCGCCCCCCTTGGCACCTAATGATGCTGACGCTGGCATCCCGTGTCGCGCTCGGGCTGGCGATGGCGGCCTGGGCGTTGCTGATCGTGGCCTGGGTGGCTCTACAGCACTGGATTGTGCCGCGTGCCGAAGCTTGGCGGCCGGCACTCGAAGCGGTGGCCACACGCGCGTTGGGGGTGCGCGTGACGGTTGGGGCCATCGAGGCCGCGGCCAGCGGCGGGGCCGCCATGCTGACCCTGCGCGATGTGCGGCTGCATGATATGCGCGGCCACGAGGCCCTGCACCTGCCCAGGGTGCAGGCGGCGCTGTCGGTGGCCTCGCTGTGGCGCCTGGGTTTCGACCAGCTCGTGATCGACGGCCCGACGCTCGAGGTGCGCCGCCTGGCCGACGGCCGTCTGCAGGTCGCTGGGCTGGAGCTGGCAAGCACGGGCGGCGACAGCCCCGCGGCCGATTGGTTCTTTGGGCAGCGCGAATTTGCCCTGCGCGCCGGGGAGCTGCGCTGGATCGACGAGCAACGTCCGGACGCTCCGCCGCTGGTGCTGACGGCGGTGGACTTGGTGGTGCGCAACCCTGGCCTGCGGCACGAGTTTCGGCTCGACGCCACGCCACCGGCCGATTGGGGCGAGCGCTTGAGCGTGCGGGGCCGTTTTGCTCGGTCGTTTTGGCAAACGCATCCCGGGCGCTGGCGCGAGTGGTCGGGCGAATTGTTCGTGCTGGCACCGCGGCTGGATGCGCGGCATTGGGGGGTCTATGTGGACACCGCTGCCCTCTGGGGCGTACGGGATCTGCGCGCCACGGGCGCCCTGCGGCTATGGGCCGATGTGCGCCGTGCGCAATGGCGATCTGCCACCGCAGATGTGCAGTGGAGCCATGTCCATGTCGCCTGGGTGCCGAGCGCGCAGGCGCGGGTCGAGCCTTTGCAGGTGGTCCACCTGGGCGGGCGGCTGGGTTGGGAGCGCGACGGCGACTCCACCGTCTGGACCACCCAGGGATTGACCATCACCACGGGCGACGGCAGCGACTGGCCACGTGGGGATGTGCGCTTCGAATATGCCCTGAAACCCGATGGATCGCTGCGGCACTGGGCCTTGTCTTCCGATCGGCTGGATTTGGGCGTCATCCAGCGGCTGGCGCGGGTGTTGCCTCTGGGCGAGGACATCAATCACTGGGCAGAGCAGACGCAGCCGAGCGGCGTGGCCGAAGGGTTGGTGATGCGTTGGAGTGCCCCGTCCATGCCCGGCGCGCCCGAGCGCTGGGAGGCGCGCGGGCGCGTGCACGGGCTAAGCCTGCGGGCTGGGGCCGCGCCGCGTGCCGCGCCGGGTGAGGCGGTCTTCGGACGGCCGGGGCTGGAGGGGGTCGATGCCGAGTTCGCGCTAGACGAGCGCGGCGGGCGGGCGACGCTGGCGTTGCGCCGCGGGGCGCTGGTTTTTCCTGGCGTGTTTGACGACCCGCGCTTGGCGTTTGACGAGCTGTCAGCCGAGGCCCGCTGGAGCGTCGAGGGCTCGGCGATCACCCTGGATGTCAGCCGCCTGAGCTTTGCCAATGCCGATGCCGCCGGCAGCGGCAGCGTGCGCTGGCGCACCGCCGACCCTGAGCGCAGCGCGGCGCGGGACCGCTTCCCCGGGCGCATGACGCTGGACATGCGCTTGACGCGCGCCGATGGTGCGCGCGTGGTGCGTTATTTGCCCGCGACGGTGGGTGCCGATACGCGGCGGTATTTGCAAACGGCCATTCGTGCTGGTCACGTGAGCAGTGCCACCTTCCGCATCGACGGGGACTTGTGGGATTTCCCCTTTGCCAACGCCCAGCAGGGCACCTTCGAGGTGCGGGCCCAGCTGCGCGATGTGGCCCTCGACTACGCCCCTCGGCATCTGCTGCCGGCGGACAGCCCCCCTTGGCCGGCGCTAGAGCGCGTGGCAGGCGAGCTGCTGATCGAACGGCGCAGTCTGCAGATTCTGCGCGCTGCGGGCAGTGTCGCGGGGCAGCCGGCGCTGCGGGCGTTGCAGGCCGAGGTGGTCATCCCCGACTACATGGCCGAGGAGCCGCAGCTACAGGTCAAGGGTCTGATCCGGGGGGCAGGTGACGATGCGCTGAACTTTGTGGCGGCATCACCGCTGCGCGACTTTACCGGCGGGGTGCTCGACACTGCGCGGGCCAGCGGTGCGCTGGACGTGGTGTTGGAGCTGCACATGCCCCTGAATCACACCGACCAGACACGGGTGCGCGGGCAGGTGCGCTTGGCTGGCAACGATGTACAGATACGCCCAGACATTCCCCCTTTGCAAGGCGTGCGCGGGGTGCTCGACTTTACCGAGCAGGGCTTCGAGGTGGCGCAGGCAAGTGCGCGGGTGCTGGGGGGTGAGCTGCGCTTCAACGGTGGCATGGGCCGCCGCGACGGGGCCGCGGTGGTGCGTTTTCAGGGCCAGGGGACGGCCAGCGCCGCGGGGCTGGCGGCCAGCCGCGAATGGGACTGGGCCCGCTGGCTGGGTGCACACGCTCAAGGGGCCGCTCGCTATGCGCTGGGCTTGGCGTTTGGGCCAGACGGCATGGATCTGCAGTTGGACACCGATTTGCGGGGTCTGGGGCTGGCGCTGCCGGCACCGTTGGCCAAACCGGCGGATGCCGCCTGGCGCGTCCAGGTGGCGCTGGAGACTCGCCCGCGCCCCGATCCAGCGGCCGCCCTCACCCGCGATCGCCTGCGCCTGAGCGTCGAACCCGCGGGCGATGGGGTGCCACTGCGCGCCGAATACGA
>CALEDU010000076.1 GCA_937949455.1 uncultured Tepidimonas sp.
GCTGATTGCGCCGCCCGATCGGGCGCAGGATGTCAAGCAGGTGGTCAGTCGTCTCAAGCAGCTGGGGCATGAGGCGTACAAGATCCACCGCACCGTGGTGCGCCCCTGGGGTACTTACACTGTCCTCGAGGAAGGGCCGCGGTTCAAGATCAAGCGGATCGAGGTGCGTCCGGGGGCGAGCCTGAGTCTTCAGATGCATCACCACCGCAGCGAGCACTGGATCGTCGTGAGCGGCACCGCCCGAGTGGTCAATGGCGATCGCGAGACCATCATCACCACAAACCAGTCCACTTACATCCCTGCGGGTCAAAGGCACCGGCTGGAAAACCCTGGCAAGCTCGACCTCGTGCTGATCGAAGTCCAAAGCGGTGAATACCTCGGCGAGGATGACATCGTGCGCTTCGAAGATAAATACGGAAGGGTGTGACGATGGTCGGCGTGCTCAAGCCAGTCTGGGCTTACCGGGCATTCATCCTGGGTGCTGTCCGGCGCGATTTTCAGCTCAAGTATGCAAACTCGCTGCTTGGCGCGATCTGGAACGTCCTCCAGCCGCTCGCCCTAATCGTCGTTTTTACGCTCATCTTCTCCCAAGTGATGCGGATGCGGCTGCCGGGAAGCGATCACGCCTACAGTTTCAGCATCTACCTTTGCGCTGGATTGTTCGCTTGGAACCTTTTTTCGGAGATCACCACCCGCAGCCAGGGTATGTTTCTGGAATACAGCGGCCTGGTCAAGAAACTTTCTTTTCCTCGGCTCTGCCTGCCGGTCATCACGGTGCTCAACAGCCTCATCAACTGGGGCATCATGATGGGATTGTTTTTCGTGTTCCTGCTTGTGACGGGAAATTTTCCAGGCTGGGTTGTTCTGGCTTCGATACCAGTCTATCTCATACTGCTCGCGTTTGCCGCCGGGCTAGGGGTGGTTTTGGGCACGTTGAATGTGTTTTTGCGTGACGTTGGCCAGTTTTTTGCGATCGTGCTCAACTTCTGGTTTTGGTTCACGCCAATCGTCTATCCCAAGCAAGTGCTGGCCGAAACCCTGCAGGAATGGCTCGTCCTGAATCCCATGGCTTCGGTCGTCGAGGCGCTTCAGGGGATTTTTCTGCTCGGCAAAATGCCGCATTGGGGCAGCCTGCTCTATCCGCTTCTGACTGCGCTTTTTTTCTGCGTGGCCGGTGTGTACCTGTATCTTCGCAACGTTTCAGCGATCGTCGATGAACTCTGAGGCCGCCGGGAAGATGACCTCGACTCCATGCATTTCTGCTCGCGGCGTGGGCAAAGCCTACCGCGAATACCCCAGCCGCTGGGCGCGGGTTGCCGACTGGCTTCTACCTGGCAAACAGCCCCGCTGCCACGAGCGTTGGGTGCTGCAGGATGTCAGCTTCGAGATCAACCCGGGAGAGTCGCTCGGTGTGGTTGGCGCCAACGGCGCGGGAAAAAGTACGCTGCTCAAACTCATCACTGGCACCACCCGGCCGACCTGCGGGGAAGTCGTCGTTCACGGGCGGGTTGCTGCGCTACTCGAGTTGGGCATGGGCTTCCACCCTGACTTCACGGGCAGGCAAAATGCGCTCATGGCAGGCCAGCTTCTCGGCTACAGCGCAGAAGAGCTCTCCCAGGCCATGGAACCCATTCTCGACTTTGCCGAGATTGGCGACTACATCGATCAGCCCGTGCGCGTCTACTCGAGCGGAATGCAAATGCGGCTGGCTTTCAGTGTCGCGACCGCGATACGGCCAGACGTGCTGATCGTTGATGAGGCGCTGTCGGTGGGCGACGCCTATTTTCAGGCCAAGTGCTACAAGCGCATTGCCGATTTCAAGGCGCAAGGAACAACGCTCCTTCTTGTTTCCCACAGCCCGGGCGACGTCGTCCGGCACTGTGAGCGCGCCATCTTGCTGAAAAGCGGACGCGTGCTCGCCGACGGGGACGCGCGTGACGTCACCAATCAATATCTGGACGAGCTCTTTGGCAAACGACCCACGGATAGTAGTGCGCCGGAGACGCCGAAAACCCCAGAAATCTTCATCGCGCAGGGCGAACAGCGTTCTCTGGATGTTTTTCATACCCGGCCGGGGTACAACAAGAATGAATACCGGTGGGGCCATGGTGGTGCAGCCATCCTCGACTATTACTTCGAAGCTGGCGGGCAGGCCTACCCGTCGCTCATCGATTGCGGCGCGCAAGCGCGATTTCATTTCCGCGTTCGCTTTGACTCTGATTTCGAAGGCGTCGTCCCCGGTTTCTTGATCAAGACCTTGGACGGGCTCTATGTGTTCGGTACGAACTCCATCTTGGCCTCCCATGGCAGGCAGGAAATCCGCGTCCGCGCCGGGGAAGAGCGCGTCTTTTGCTTCAGTATGCCGCTGTCGCTCAACCGAGGGCACTACCTCGTGTCGTTTGGTGTCTCGCGCGGCACCGTGCTCGAAGATCTTGTCCCGCTCGACCGTCGGTACGACGCGCTGCTGATCCAGGTTGAGCGAAGCGTGCCCATCGCTGGTGTGGTCGACCTCGGGGCGACGTTTCACGACCTGGCAGTAGAGAGCGTCGCATGATCGCAGCTCGCGTGGCCGAGCTACCTGAGCTTTACCAGCCCATCTACGGTCACCCGGCGCTGTCAGCGGGGTGTTCGCGCAGCTGTACCGACCGTCTCGAGAGCATTCTGAGCGTGCATGACGCGTTCGCGCGTGCTCTTGCGCGGCCGCTTCGCGTGCTCGATCTGGGTTGCGCGCAGGGCTTTTTCAGCTTTGAACTCGCCAGCCGGGGCGCGCAGGTGCTTGGAGTGGACTACCTGCCGGAGAACATCGCCCTTTGCCGGGCGCTTGCTCAAGAACATCCCGAATTTGCGGTTCGGTTCGAGCACGGGCGGATCGAAGAGCGGGTCGAGTCCCTAGTGCCAGGTGAATTCGACTTGGTGCTTGGCTTGAGCGTCTTTCACCATCTGGCGCATGCTGAAGGGGCAGCGGCGGTCGTGGCGCTACTCAAAAAGCTCGCGCAGTGCGCAGAGGCATTGCTGCTCGAGTTCGCGCTGCGCGAGGAGCCGCTCTATTGGGCCCACGCGCTGCCGTCCGACCCTCAGGAATGGCTCGAAGGAATCGCGTTCGTACACGAGCTTGGACGGTTCCCAACCCACCTCTCCGAGCAAGCGCGCCCGCTGTACGTGGCTAGCCAGCGCTTTTGGTGTCTGGGCGGTCACGCTGCGGGCTTCGATCACTGGTCGAGTGAAAGCCACGCGCTGGCAGACGGCGTGTACCAGGGTAGCCGGCGGTACTTCTTCAACGCCGAGCAGGTGTGCAAGTACTACCACTTCGACCGTCCGCTCGGGCCCGTCAATCGGCGCGACCATGGGCGGGCAGTTGCGCTTCTCAGCGAGCCCGCCGCAGGATTTCCGGCGCCGCGGTTGATTGCCTGGGGAAAAAACGCGGTGCGGGGCTGGCTGATTTACGCGCGGCAGCCCGGGCGCCTGCTTCTCGACCTATTGAACGAGAGCGCGCCGCTCGACCGGCCTGCCCTTGTGGCGCAAGTGCTCGAGCAACTTGCGGCACTCGAAGCCGCTGGGCTCTACCATAGCGATGTGCGCGTGTGGAACGTCCTGGTCGACGAGGCCGGGGCCGCGCGCCTGATCGATTACGACGCGATCACGCATTCGGTCGCTGACTGTGCCTGGCCTGGCAACGTCCATCTCGCGTTTTTGCTCTTCGTGCGAGAGCTGTTTGTGGGGCCGGTGCAGGTCGCTCCCACCCGCACGGTGGCCCTGAGCCCCTTTGGCCTGCCGGAGCCCTACCAGGCCTGGGCCCTGTCGTTTTGGCAGCGCCCACTCAGCCAATGGAGCTTTCGTGAGATGGCCCAAGCGTGGCGCACGATCGTCATCGCGGGCGAGGCACCGCCGCGCGCTGTCGCACTCGATGGCATGAGCGCATGGCTCAAAGCGGTCGAGGAAGCCGTCCAGGCACTGCGCGATTACAGCGTGCACCATGCGCAGCGCCAACGAGGGCAAAGCTCGTTGACGCTTGGATCCCCAGACCAACACGACCTTTCGGATGCTTCAGTTTCCATGACGACGTTGTCCCAACTCGAGGCGCAGCGCAAACAGCTGCAGGACGAGCTTGAGCGTGTGCGGCGTGAGCTCGAAGACGTGCACCGCTTGAACCACACCCACTGGATGCAGCTGGAGGCGGCGCGCGGCGAGCTTGCCGCCGAGCGCGCCCGGGTGGGCGCTTTGCAGGCCCAGGCTGAAGCAAAGCAGCAACAGCTCGAGGCGCAGCTGACCGCGCTTCGTATCGAGTTGGAGGATGCGCGTGCCGCAGTTGCGGCAACCGCGGCCGATCTCGCCCGGGAAACTGGCGCCTGTGCTGCACTCGAACAGCGGCTCTTCGAGGCCCGGCGCAAAAACCACGATATCTGGCGCGATTCCGAGAAAGCGCGCTGGGAACTCGCCGCTACGCGCGAAGAGCTGCACAGCGTGCATCAGGCCAATCATCATCACTGGACCCAACTGCAAGCTGCGCATAGCGAACTGGCCAGCGTGCGCGCCCAAGCCCAGGCGCGCGAAGCCGAGCTCGTTGCGCTGCTGCACAGCACAGAGCACGCCCTCGCGCGGAGCGCGGCCGACGCCCAGGCGCAGCATGCGCTTGCCGAAGCGCGCGCGCAGCAGGTGGCTGCGCTGCACGCCAGCCTGTCCTGGCGCATCACGGCGCCGCTTCGGCGCGGGTATGAGCTCTTCGGTCTGGGGCCACGGGCCCCGGTGTCCCCGGCTGAGCGAGCGCGGCCACTGCCTGTGCCGTCCGCGCCTGCTCGGCGGACACTCCTCCAGCGCCTTGCCCGTGCCGTTCAGCTCATTCCGGGCGCCGAGCCGCTCGTGGTTGCGCTCCTCAACCGCGTGCCGCGGCTCAAGGTGCGGCTCGCCAGCGCACTCGGGCTGCCCATTGCACCCGCAGACCTGCGCCGCATCGGCCAGGCTGCGCAGCCTGTTGCGCCGGAGCTGGCCATTGCACCACCGGTGCCGCCCGCCGAGCTCGGCCCGCGCGCTCGTGCCCTTCACGGCCAACTCGTCGCGCTGACCCGCAGCAAGCCCGTGCAGCGGAGGGGTTGATGCGTATCGTCATCGATCTGCAGGCTGCACAGGGGGCCAGTCGTTTCCGCGGCATTGGCCGATATTCGCTCGCGTTTTCACTTGCCCTCGCGCGCGAGGCGCAGCAGGCTGGCCGCGGTCATGAGGTCTGGCTTGCGCTCAGTGGCGCCTTCCCAGAGTCCATCGAGTCGATTCGCGCCGCCTTCGACGGGTTGATTCCGCAGTCCCGCATCCGCGTGTGGGACGCACCTCGCCCAACCACGGGTGACTCACCTGAGAGCAGCGCACGCCGCCGCGTCGCGGAGCAGATACGCGAGGCCTTTCTCGCGAGCCTGTATCCCGACTGGGTCGTCGTGTGCAGCCTGTTTGAAGGCTATGCGTTCATGGACGAAGCGGTCACCAGCATCGGCCGTGTGAACCGCCTGCCCACTGCGGTCGTGTTCTACGACCTGATTCCGTTCATCTACCCAGACGCCTACCTCACAGATGAAGTGAGGAGGCGCTGGTATCACGAAAAGCTCGATCACCTTCGCCGCGCCGACCGGCTGCTCGCGATCTCTGCCTCTTCAGCGCGCGAGGCGGTCGATTACCTCGGCTTCGCGCGTGAAACCGTGGTTGCCATCGGCACCGATGCCGATGCACAGTTCCGTCCGCTCACCGTCACTGGTGAGCACCGCGCGCACCTTGGACGGGCTTACGGCATCACGCGGCCGTTCGCGCTCTACGTGGGCGGAGCGGATGTGCGCAAAAACTGCGAGAGCCTGATCGAGGCCTATGCGCGACTGCCCGCCGCCGTGCGCTCGGCGCATCAGTTGGTCTTTGCCTTTGCGCTAGATGAGCACCCGCGGCAATGTTTCGCTGCGCGGGCCCAGCGGGCGGGCCTGGGACCGGACGAGTTCATCATGACCGGCTTCGTGCCTGACGATGACCTGCTGCTGCTCTACAACGCGTGCACCGCGTTCGTGTTCCCGGCCTGGCACGAGGGGTTCGGGCTGCCGCCGCTCGAGGCGATGCGTTGTGGCAAGGCCGTGCTGGCCGCCAACCGCTCCTCCTTGCCAGAAGTGATCGGGCGGGAGGATGCGCTCTTCGACCCGTTCGACGTCGCCGACATCGCAGGCAAGCTCGAGCGCGCGCTCACCGATACTGCCTGGCGGCGCGAGCTCGAGGCGCATGCCGCCGAGCAGCAAAAAAAGTTCAGCTGGGCCGAGACCGCGCGCCGCGCCTGGGCCGCGTTGGAGGCCGCGCAAGCGGGAGCCCCCCAACTCGCGGCTCACGCCGCCCGGGCCGTATCGGCGCCGGCGTCTGCGCCCGTGCTGCTGCACGGTGGTCTGCTCCGGCGCCCGCGGCTCGCCTGGGTCTCGCCGCTGCCGCCGGAGAAGACCGGCATTGCGGACTACAGCGCACAGCTCCTGCCTGACCTCTGCCGCTGGTATGAGGTGGAAGTCGTCGTCGCGCAGCCCGAGGTGGGCGCGCCAGAGGTCACGCGCCTGTGCCCGGTACGTTCCTTGGAGCACTTTCTGGCCCATGCGCGGGACTATGACCGCGTGGTCTACCACCTGGGCAATTCGACTTTCCACACCCACATGCTCGATTTGCTGCCGCAGGTGCCGGGCATCGTAGTCCTGCATGACTTTTTCCTCAGCAATTTTATCGAGTATCTGGATGCGACGGGGGCGCGCCCCGGTCTGTGGCCGCGCGCGCTCTTCGAAAGCCATGGTTTTGCCGGGCTTGGCGCTCTCATGCACGCCGTCCACGATGTCCAGCGCGAAGCGCCCGCGGCAGTGTATCCAGCCAACCTCGCGCTGCTGCAACACGCCCAGGGTGTGATCGTGCACAGCCAACACAGTTTGGCGCTCGCCCGGCGCTACTACTATGGCGTTCTGGACGAGGCCGACTGGGCCGTGCTCCCGATGCCGCGCGCACTGCCGGGCCAGGTGGACCGCGCGGCGGCGCGGTGCGCGCTGGGCCTTGCCCCGGACGACCTGCTCGTCTGCAGCTTTGGTTTTGCAGCGCCGACGAAATTGTCGCTCGAGCTGCTCGAGGGCTGGCTGGCCTCGCCGCTCGCTGCCCGCTCGCGGGCCCGGCTCGTCTTCGTGGGCGATTGCATAGGCGGCGCGTGGGGTGATGCGTTCCGCCGCCGGATCGCGGCGGCAACCGCGCGTGGGGTGTGTGTCGAACTCACCGGGTTCGTCTCGGCGGAAACCTACCGGCACTATCTGGCCGCGGCCGACCTCGCGGTGCAACTGCGCACCCAGAGCCGGGGCGAAACCTCGGCCGAGGTCTACGATTGTCTTGGCTACGGCCTGCCCACCCTCGTCAATGCCCACGGGAGCCTGGCCGAGCTGCCCGACGAGTTCGTGCACAAGCTGCCGGACCGGCGGTTTACGCCGGACGACCTCGCCGGCGCGCTCGAGTCGCTTGCGGCCGACGCCACCCGTCGGTCGGCACTCGGCACGGCCGCGCGGGCGCACATGTTCGCCGAGCATCACCCACGCGCGGTGGCCGCCCGCTACGCGGGCGCCATCGAGCAGTTCGCCCGTCGCGCAGCCGAGACGGCGCCAGGTGCGCTCCGCGCGTTGGCCTCAAGCGGTTGCCCGCCGGAACAGCTGCCTGCGCTCGCAGCGACACTGGCTGTGAGTTTTCCGCCGCGCCCACGGCCCCGGCAGTGGCTCGTGGATGTTTCGGAACTCGTTCAGCGCGATGCGAAAAGCGGTATCCAGCGCGTGGTGCGCAGTGTTCTCGCCGAATGGCTTCGCCAGCCACCCGCGGGCTACCGCTGCGAACCGGTGTTCCTCAAACCGGCGCCCGAGGGTGGCCACACCTACCACTATGCGCGGCGGTGGGCGGCGCGCTTCCTGGGCTTCGAGGCGCCCTGGCTCGCCGACGAGCCGGTGGAGGCTTATCCGGGTGATGTCTTTGTAGGTTTGGACCTCTATCCTCAACTGCCGTCCCGCCGGGTGCAGGAGCTGCTGCAGTGGCGCGACCGCGGTGTGGCTGTTGTGTTTGTAGTGTACGACCTGCTGCCCTTGCAGATGCCCGAATGCTTCGATGAGCCCACGCAGCGAGTGTTCACCGAGTGGGTTCCTTTTTTAATCGGCCAGGCCGATGGCGCGGTGGCGATCTCGCGCGCGGTTGCGCAGGACCTGGTGGCCTGGCTTGCCCGGTACGGCCCGCCTCGCCTGCGGCCGTTCCGGGTGGGGTGGTTTCACCTCGGGGCGGATATCGAGCAGTCCCTTCCGACCCGCGGTATGCCGGAGGGCGCCGCCGCGGTGCTCGCGCGGCTTTGGGCGCAGCCGAGCTTTCTGATGGTTGGCACGATCGAGCCGAGAAAGGGCCATGCCCAGACGCTGGCCGCGTTTGAGGCGCTTTGGGCGCGAGCGGTCGCGGTCAATCTCGTGATCGTCGGCCAACCGGGGTGGCGAACAGAGGCGCTTGTCGAGCAGCTGCGCGGGCATCCCCAAGCGGGGAAACGGCTGTTCTGGCTGGAGGCGATCAGTGATGAGTATCTCGAGGCGGTGTACGCCGCATCGGCCGCACTCATCGCTGCGAGCTACGGGGAGGGCTTTGGGCTGCCGCTCATCGAAGCAGCGCGGCACAAGCTTCCCATCATCGCGCGGGACATTCCCGTGTTTCGCGAGGTGGCGGGTGAACACGCCTTTTATTTCGCCGACGACCGCGCGCCGGAGACCATCGCCAGCGCCATCGAGGACTGGCTCGCGCGCAACCGGCAGGGCAACGCTCCGCAAAGCGCGGGTATGCCCTATCTCACCTGGGCGGAGAGCGCGGCCCAGCTCACGCGGCAGATCTGCGCCGTCGTCGAGCGCGTCGACATGCAGCCCGCTGATGAAAAGGGCGCGGACGGGTACGCGCTCTGGCGGCTGCAGGAATGAGTGCCCATGAACATCGCCAACACCGCAGCGGGTACGCCGCCCACTGTCGACTTTTCCGAGCTGCCGCGGGCTGCCCCGATCTGAACCTGTTCTAAAACCGACCTCAAGCAACGAGTAGTGGACGCAAGAGCATGAAAAACGCAATCATCACCGGCATCACCGGACAGGACGGGGCATACCTTGCCGAGCTGTTGCTTGGCAAGGGCTATACGGTTTACGGAACCTATCGCCGCACGGCATCCACCAATTTCTGGCGTATCGATGAGCTGGGAATCCGGGCGCATCCCCGGCTCCAACTGCTTGAATACGATCTGACCGACCTCGGCGCGAGCATTCGTCTGCTGGAGCGGACGCAGGCGAGCGAGGTGTACAACCTCGCGGCGCAGAGCTTTGTGGGGGTGTCCTTCGACCAGCCCGCCACCACGGCGCAGATCAGCGCGCTCGGTCCGCTCAACCTCCTCGAGGCGATCCGGACTGTGAACAGGAAAATTCGCTTCTACCAGGCGAGCACATCGGAGATGTTCGGCAAGGTGCAGGCCGTACCGCAGACCGAATCGACGCCGTTTTATCCGCGCAGCCCGTATGGTGTCGCGAAGCTCTATGCGCACTGGATCACGGTCAATTACCGCGAAAGCTATGATATTTTCGGCGTAAGCGGCATTTTGTTCAACCATGAGTCGCCGCTGCGCGGGCTCGAATTCGTCACCCGGAAGATCAGCGATGCGGTGGCGAAGATCAAACTCGGCAAGCTCGACTGCCTGGAACTCGGCAATCTCGACGCCAAGCGCGACTGGGGCTATGCCAAGGAATACGTCGAAGGCATGTGGCGCATGCTGCAGGCCGATGCGCCAGACACGTATGTGCTCGCCACAAACCGGACGGAAACCGTCCGCGATTTCGTTCGGCTCGCGTTTGGCTGTGCCGGCATCACGCTCGATTTCCGCGGCGCCGGCGCCGAGGAGGCGGCTATCGATACCGCCACAGGCAAAACGGTGGTGCGCGTGAACCCGGCGTTCTATCGTCCGGCGGAGGTGGATTTGCTGATCGGCGACCCCTCGCGCGCCCGCGAAAAACTTGGCTGGCAGCCGACGACCACGCTCGAGACGCTCTGCCAGATGATGGTGGAGGCCGACCTGCGGCGCAACGAAACCGGGTTTGTGTTTTAGTTTCTTGCGAGACTGAATAACCGGAGCGGTCGAAGGCGCTCCCGCTCGCACGATGACGCAAGGAAAAGAGATTCAAACATCATGTATTGCGCGCTGGATCAAGCCGAAGTATTGAGGCGCTTTGCGCCGCATGCGGGCCATGCCGGGGTGCCTGTGGCACCGGGGTATTTCGTGGACTACTTCGGCGTTCGCGTGCCCATTTCGTGCTTTCCGCACATCAGGCACCTGGACGGGCAATGTACCGATCAGCCGCCCTATCCGGATGACCGGATGCGCGCGGGATTCATCGAGTATCTGGCGTTGGTCGACAGTATCGATGCGGCGGAGGAGAGCTACGCCATGGCAGAGGTCGGCGCTTCCTATGCGCCTTTCACGGCCATTGCCGGTCGACTGGTGCTGCGAAAGGGCTTGGGGCCTGTGGTGCCGTGCCCGGCGGAGGCAGCGGCCAACGGGCGGCAAAGCATTCAGACCCATCTGGCGGCCAATGCGCTCGATGACCCGCGGGTCACGGTGCACATTCTCGAGGCCGCAGTGGTCGATGCGGCCAAGACGGTGTACTTCCCCGACGTCGATTGCACCCAAGACAACGGCGCTGCTGCCCAGTACGACCGAAGCGAAAAAGATATCCGAGGCGCAGTCATACCGATGCGGGCCGTGCGGGGCATTCCGCTTATGGAAGTGCTCGCCAAGTTCCCGGCCGGTAAGCCCATTGATCTTATGCACATCGATATTCAGGGCGCCGAGAAGACCGCGTTTTCCACGGCCATGCACGCTCTGAACGCGCGCGTAAAGCGCCTCTTCGTGGCGACGCACTCGCGCGAGATCGAGGGCATCGTCATGAATCTCTTTCATTCCCACGGTTGGGTGCTGGTGGCGGAAGAACCGTGCGATTTCAAATACTGCCGCGAGCTTGAACTGCTCGAAGGGATGACCTTCAAGGACGGCTGCCAGTATTGGGTCAATCCGACCTTGGCGGGTGCGGGCGCGCCCGCTGTCTCGGGCTGAGGAGAGGTCAAACGACGATGAGAGTGCTGCTCACCGGCGCGCGCGGTTTCATCGGTCGCCATTTGGGGGCTGCCGCTGCGGCGCGCCGGCACGAGGTGGTGTCGCTCTCTGCGGATTTGACCGACAAACGGGCCGTGGCCGAGGAGGTTGCCGCGATCCGGCCTGGCCGCGTCATCCATCTGGGTGCACTCAGTTTCGTCGCGCATGCCAAGGAGGCGGAACTGTACGCGGTCAATACGGTGGGCACGATGAATCTGCTTGCTGCACTCGCCGCGCTTCCCGAGAAGCCGCTAAAGATCGTGCTTGTGAGCAGTGCAAATGTTTACGGCAATTCGCCAAACTCGCCATTGACCGAAGCCGAACCACCGGCGCCAGTGAATCATTACGCGATGAGCAAGCTCGCCATGGAGTACCTGGCGCGAACATATGCGGCGGTGTTGCCGATCACGATCGCGCGGCTGTTCAATTTCACCGGTCCCGGGCAGGCGGCGAGTTTCATCGTTCCCAAACTGGTCGCGTGCTTCGCCGCACGCGCACCCGAGGTTGAATTGGGGAATATCGATGTTGCGCGGGAGTTCAACGACGTCCGTCTCGCTGCCGAGGCGCTGTGCCTGTTGCTCGAGCATGGGCAGCCGGGCGAGGTGTACAACGTGTGTACCGGGGTGACCCACACCGTACGGGCGGTCATCGACCGGCTCGGTGCCCTGACCGGGCATCGAGTCGAAGTTCGCACCAACCCTGGGTTCGTTCGGGCGAACGAGATCGCACGCCTGTGTGGTAGCCCGGAGAAGCTTCGGCGCCTGGCGCTTGCGGCCAATCAGTCACTGCCGGTTTATACGCTCGAAGACACCCTCCGCTGGATGCTCGCCGAAGCGGGCGCTGCGCCCGCAGTTCAGCCAGCGTCGTAAAGCCTGAGCATCTGCTGCGCGGTGTTCTGCCAGCGATGCCGGTACGCGTGGGCCGCCGCAGCAGCGGCGCGCGCAGTGTCGTAGGGAGCTTCGAGCACGTCCTCGATCGTCCGGGCAAGGGCCTTTGGGTCGGTGACGTCCGAGACGGTGTAGGCAAACCCTGCGGCCACTTCAGCCAGTGACGAGTGTGCGCCGCAGATCACGGGTGCGCGGGCAGCGAATGCCTCTAGGATGGGAAGCCCGAAGCCTTCATAGAGCGAGGGATAGATGAAAGCGCGACATTCGCGGTAAGCAGCGATGAGTGCAGTCTCGGGCAGGTAGCCGCGGTAGTCGAGCCAGCCTTCGCTAACCCCCTGCGCGATCAGCGCGCGCTCTCGAGTGGCATGCCAGCCTGGCGCGCCAACGAGCCAGAGCGGATGCACCTCGCGCAGCCGCGAAGGAAGCATGCGGTAGGCGGTGAGCAACGTGGTAAGGTTCTTCCGCGGCTCGATGGTGGAGACGCACAGGAGCCCACGCCGTTCGCTTTCGGGGCGCGGCGCATTGGCGAAAAATACATCATCGACGCCAAGCGGCACGACTTCCGTTCGCTTTTCGGCACCCGGAAAAAACCGCGAAAGCTCCGCGCGCGTGTGGTCTGAAGAGACGATGATGCGGTCGGCACGTTGGATCACGCCGGGAACGCTACGACGCATCCGCGCGACACGGGCTGCCGGGTGCCAACGCGCATCGACCCAGACCGATAGATCATGGATCGTGACCAAGGCATGGATGGACCCCGGGAGTGTCGAGGGCAGGTAAAAATTCGGTCCGTGAACGACCTGTGCTCCGCTTTTCGCGAGATTCGACGCGTGTATTGCGTCGAGTCGCCAGGCGTAGAGTTCGTTGACCCAACGGCGCTGCGACAGCCAGTTTTTCAGGCCAGCGATTGCGCGTCGTCGAAGTGCAGGAGGCGACGACGGTCCGTCATGCGCGGGCACGCCGACTCCACTCGAGAGTGCCGCAAAGCTCCGCAGGCCGAAGGCGGTCGAAAAGACGGGAGTAAAGCCGAGCGCCGCCGCGTTTTCGTCAAGGGCCTTGGCCAGCACCCAAGCGTATCGTCCGATGCCGGTGAGCGGATAGCTGATGGCATCGGCAAGCAGCGCAATCGTTTGTGGCATCGAGAAGACCAACTCAACGTGATCCGTCGCCGTTTCCCGGCAGGGCTGAGTCGCTCTGCACGCGAAGTTCTTCTATTCGCCCCATCGCCACGTCCTGCGCGAGGCGGCGCACGTCGCGGCGGAGGGCGGTGAGCGCAAGGTCGGCAAGCAAAGCCTTAATGAGGAGAACGACCACGAGGAGCCCGAGCATGAGCGCGGGGGCGTAGGCAACACCGGCCCAGGCGCCTAGCGTGTCGATGCTGCGCGGGAAGAGCGCAAAGCCGATCGCGGCAAACGCCATCAGGAGCCAGAAGAAAGCATCCCGCACGTACAGCCGGTCGCGCCGGATAAGCCAGAGGATCAAGACGGCGAGCAGTCCCCCGAAGATTGCGGCCGTCTGCGGGTAGCCCATCACTGCCAGGCTCCAGGCGCGGGTAGGCGCCGGATGCGGTGTCCGCGTCGGGCAAATGCGATCAGCGTGGTTTCAACCATGTAGCGGGCCACAATGAACCAGTTGGCGAAGACATGCGATTGGCCGACCGTTCGCGGTTGCATCTGCACTGGGATCTCGATCGCAGTGAGGCCGTGTCGCGCGAGCAGATCGAGCA
>CALEDU010000077.1 GCA_937949455.1 uncultured Tepidimonas sp.
TGCACCTCGCCGAGCTTGTGGTTCACGCCGGTGTAGAACAGAATGCGTTCGGTCGTGGTGGTCTTGCCGGCATCGATGTGCGCCGAAATGCCGATGTTGCGGTAACGCTCGATGGGCGTGGTACGTGCCATGAGAAAACTCCGATGTTGGATGGGCGAAGCCCGCCGACCTCGTGCAGTGCGGTGGCGGGCTTGGGATTTGAGGCCGCGGCCTGACGCTCAAACGACGTCAGAAGCGGAAGTGACTAAATGCCTTGTTGGCCTCGGCCATGCGGTGCACCTCGTCACGCTTCTTCATGGCACCGCCGCGGCCTTCGGTGGCCTCGATGAGTTCGTTGGCCAGACGCAGCGCCATGGACTTTTCGCTGCGCTTGCGCGCGGCCTGCTTGACCCAGCGCATGGCCAGCGCCTGGCGGCGCACCGGGCGCACTTCGACCGGGACCTGATAGTTGGCACCACCGACGCGGCGGGACTTGACCTCGACGAGGGGCTTGACATTGTTGAGCGCGGTCGAGAAAACCTCCAGCGGGTCTTTGCCGGTCTTCTTCTCGATATGCTCGAGCGCGCCGTAGACGATGCGCTCGGATACCGCCTTCTTGCCGCTCTCCATGACGACATTCATGAACTTGGAGAGCTCGACGTTGCCGAATTTGGGATCCGGCAGGATTTCGCGTTTAGGGACTTCGCGACGACGTGGCATGGTTCGATCCTTTTTGCTTCAGTTGGCACCCGGGTGCCACGAGGGCCAGTGGACCCTCACTTACTCGACCAGCGGCTTTTCGTGGAGTGCCGCGGTCACACTGCCGGAGGCCCGCCAGCCAGGCATTCCGACACCGGTGCGTGACAGCCGCATGACGGCCGAACACGCGCAAACTGCACCGATCAGGCCTTCTTGGGCCGCTTGGCACCGTACTTGGAGCGGGCTTGCTTGCGGTCTTTGACGCCCTGCAGGTCCAGCGAGCCGCGCACGATGTGGTAGCGCACGCCGGGCAGGTCCTTCACACGGCCGCCGCGCACCAGCACCACCGAGTGCTCTTGCAAATTGTGGCCTTCACCGCCAATGTAGGAGATGACCTCGAAGCCGTTGGTCAGGCGCACCTTGGCGACCTTGCGCAGCGCCGAGTTCGGCTTCTTGGGCGTCGTGGTGTAGACGCGGGTGCAGACGCCCCGCCGCTGGGGGCAGTTCTCCATCGCCGGGCTCTTGGACTTGGTCTTCTCGACCGTCCGCCCGTGGCGCACGAGTTGGTTGATGGTTGGCATAACGTCCCTAAACGTCAAAAAACGATTCGCCCTTCGGGCAAATCCGAAAAGCCCATAACTGTAACACGCCACCGGGCCAGACGCAAGGACCGTAAGGCATATCAACGGATCCACAAACGCAACGCGCCCCACAAGCGCCCCAGCAGCCCCGCCTCATCGACGGTTTCCAGAACCACCAGTGGCACTTCGGCGACCGACTCTCCCGCCGCAGAGAGCACGCGCAGCGTGCCCAGCGGTTGGCCTTTTTGCAAGGGCGCGACGAGCGGGTCGGGCCGAACCAACTCGGTGCGCAGACCCTTGGCCAGACCGGCCGGTACGGTCACCACCACACCTTCTGGGCGGCCGAGCTTGACCTCGCTGGCGCGACCTTTCCAAACCGCGGGGGTGGCCACAGGCTGGTCCGGCGCCGACAGGCGCACCGCCTCGAAGGCGGTGTAGCCCCAGTTGAGCAGCTTTTGGCTTTCGGCGGCGCGGGCGTTTTCGCTGGCCGCCCCCAGGACGACGCTGATCAGACGGCGCTGCCCCGCCGCCCCTTCGCCCAGATCCGGCACGGGCCGGCGCGCCGTGGCCACGAGGCAGTAGCCCGCTGCGGCCGTGTACCCGGTCTTGAGCCCATCCACCGTGGGATCACGAAACAACAGCAGATTGCGGTTGGTGTCATTGGCCGCGGGCGTGCCGGGGTAGCGGTAGCGCTGAATGGCGTAGTACCCCACGTACTCTGGGAAGTCGCGCATCAGCCGCAGGGCCAAGGTGGCCAGATCGCGCGCGGTCGTGGTGTGGCCCGGGGCGGTGAGCCCTTCTGGGTTTTGGAACTGGGTGCGCGTCAGACCCAGGGCCTTGGCCTGGCGGTTCATCAGATCGACAAAATGCTCCACCGTGCCCCCAACCCCCTCGGCCAGCACCACGGTGGCATCGTTGCCCGACTGCACGATCATGCCCTTGAGCAGATCTTCTACAGGAATCTGGGCGTTGGGGGTGAGGAACATGCGCGAGCCCGGCATGCGCCAGGCCCGCTCGCTGACGACGAGTTTTTGGTCCAGGGCCAGCTTGCGCGACTTGAGCGCATCGAACACCACATACGCCGTCATCAGCTTGGTCAGTGAGGCCGGCTCGACCGGTTCGTCCGGGTCCTTGGCAGCAAGCACCTGGCCGCTGGTGGCGTCCAGCAGCAGCCACGCCCGCGCAGCCACCTCCGGCGGCTGGGGGACCTGGGCCTGTGCCAGCCCCACGGCCAAGGCCCAGGCGCACAGTGCGGCAAGACACCTCCCGCCCCAGCGGTGCAACTCGCGCAGGTGGCGCAGGCGGCACAAGTGGGCACGGATGCCAGCGAACGGCAATAACAGCGCTACGACGGACACGACGAAAAACCTCCAAGCCACCCGCGGCAGGGACGGCGGATCACAGCGCGCGCAGATGGCGCACGACCAGGGATTTGAGCAATGGCAGGCGCCCGTGGAAGAAATGCTCCCCCCCAGGCACCACGGTGATGGGTAGCCCCTGGGGGCGGGCCCAGTCGAGTACCGCCGCCAGCGGCACGGTGTCGTCGACCTCGCCATGAACGACCAGGGTACGCGCATGGAGTTCCGCCTCCAGCGCGGGCAAGGTGTAGCGGCTGGCGGCCGGAGCGACCAGCACCAAAGCCTGCGCGGGCCGCTGCGTCCAGAGGCGAGCAGCAGCGGCTGCAGCCACGTAACCACCAAACGA
>CALEDU010000078.1 GCA_937949455.1 uncultured Tepidimonas sp.
CGGCGAGGTGTTCGAGCGCGCTGGCTGCGGCTTTTCGCATGTCAGCGGCCCGAGGCTGCCTCCGTCCGCCACGCAACACCGGCCCGAGTTGGCAGGCGCGCCGTTCGAGGCCCTGGGGGTGTCGCTGGTGTTCCACCCGCGCAATCCTTATGTGCCCACGGTACACATGAATGTGCGCATGATCACGGCGCGGCCTGATTTGGGTGGCGAGGCCGTGAGCTGGTTTGGCGGTGGCATGGACTTGACCCCCTATTACGGCTTCGAAGAAGATGCGGTGCATTTCCATCGCACCTGCGCACAGGCGCTCGCGCCCTTCGGCGCGGACAAATACCCGCGCTTCAAGGCGTGGTGCGACGACTACTTCTGCCTGCGCCACCGCGGTGAGCAGCGCGGCGTCGGCGGCATCTTTTACGACGATTTCTCGGAGCTGGGCTTCGAAGGCGGTTTTGCGATGACGCGCGCCGTGGGTGACGCCTTTTTGCACGCCTACTTGCCCATCGTGCAGCGCCGCATCGGCACGCCCTACGGCGAACGCGAGCGCCAGTTCCAGCTCTACCGGCGTGGCCGCTACGTCGAGTTCAACCTGGTGTGGGACCGGGGGACCCACTTTGGGTTGCAGTCGGGCGGGCGCGCCGAGTCCATCTTGTTGTCCATGCCGCCGCTGGTGCGCTGGTCCTACGACGAGCGGCCCCAGCCTGGCACGCCCGAGCACCGGCTGTTGACCGAATTTTTGGTGCGCCGCGACTGGCTGTGACCCGCGCCGCTTCCGATCGTCCTCTTGCCCCGCGCCGCATCGGTGTGTTCGGCGGCGCGTTCGACCCTCCCCACCGGGCGCACCGGGCCTTGGCTGAGGCGGCACTGCGGCAGCTCGCGCTCGATACCCTGTTGATCCTGCCCACGGGGCAAGCCTGGCACAAGGCGCGCCCCCTGACCGATGCGCAGCACCGGTTGGCCATGTGCCGCCTGGCCTTTGCCGACTTGCCCGGCGCGGTGGTGGACGGGCGCGAAACGGTCCGCGACGGCCCCACGTACACCGTGGATACCCTGGCTGAATTGCGTGCCGAGCATCCGGGTGCGGCGCTGTTCGTGATCATGGGGGCTGATCAGTGGTTGGCTTTTCGCACCTGGCGGCGCTGGAAGGATATCCTGCGCTGGGCGACGGTCGCCGTGGCCAACCGGCCTCAGACCGCGGACGGTGCACCGTTGCCCGATCTGGCTCAGGTGGGGCTGCCTTTCGTCGAGCTCGAGTTATCCCCGATCGACGTGAGCGCCACGGTTGTGCGCGACCAGTGGCACCAGGCATACCGGACGACCAGTTCCAGCGCCGCCACCCCTGCCCCGGATGTGGCGGCGCTGGTGCCGCCTGCCGTCGCGCGGTATATTTCCGACCAACGGCTCTACGCGACGCATGGGCCGACTGCTTGACACACCGACTCCATGACCGATACCGCTGCCCAACGCCTGATTCAGAAACTCCAACGCGCCATCGTCGACGGCCTCGAGGACGTCAAGGCCCAGGACATCCAAGTCTTCAACACCGAGGCGATCACGCCGCTGTTCGAGCGGGTCGTCATCGCCAGTGGCACCTCCAACCGTCAGACCAAGGCGCTGGCCGCCAGTGTGCGCGACAAAGTGGCCGAGGCCGGGTTTGCCAAACCGCGGGTGGAGGGGGAGGACAACGGCGAGTGGATTATCGTGGACTGCGGTTCGGCGGTCGTGCATGTGATGCAGCCCGCCATCCGCCAGTACTATCGGCTGGAGGAGATCTGGGGCGGCAAGCCGGTGCGCTTGCGCCGGGCCGCCCAACGCGCCGCTATGGCAACGGTTGCCAAAGCCGCCGGCGTGCGAGCGTCCGCGACGCCGCGTCGGCGCTCGGCAGCCGATGACGCCGCATGAAGTGGTATCTGCTGGCCGTGGGACAGCGCATGCCCGCCTGGGCCGAGGCGGCCTACGAGGATTACGCCAAGCGTTTTCCGCCCGAGGCGCGGGTGTCTCTGCATACCGTCAAAGCGGAGCCGCGCACCGGTGGCAAGCCCGCCGACGTATTGATGGCGGCCGAACGACAGCGCTTGGAAGCTGCCTGCCCCAAAGGCGCGCGCCTGGTCGTGCTGGATGAGCGCGGCGAGCGCTGCACCACGCAGGAGCTGGCACAGCGCCTGCGGCAGTGGCAGCTCGACGGCACCGATGTCGCTTTCGTGATTGGCGGGCCGGACGGGCTGGATCCTGCGCTGCGCCAGGCCGCCCAGCACCGGCTGCGCCTGTCCGACCTGACCTTGCCGCATGCCCTGGCGCGCGTGCTGCTCATCGAACAACTCTACCGGGCGTGGTCCATCAACAGCGGCCACCCCTATCACCGCGAATGACCGAGCCCCGCCCCGACCTGCCCACCGACGACCGCCCATGGGTGTACCTGGCATCGCAAAGTCCGCGCCGCCGCCAGTTGCTGGAGCAATGGGGGGTGACCGCGGTGCTGCTGCCGCCAGATGCCGATGAGGACCCCGAGGCGCTGGAGGCAGTGCAGCCTGGGGAGGCACCGCTGGCCTATGTGCGGCGCGTCACCCGCCTCAAACTGCATGCAGCGCAGGCCCGGTGCCAGCGTCGAGGCTGGCCGGAGGGTCTGGTCCTGTGTGCCGACACCACGGTCGCGGATGGGGACGACATCCTGGGCAAGCCGGCGGACGCTGTGGACGCCGCTCGCATGCTGCAGCGCCTGTCGGGTCGGCGCCACCAGGTGCTGACCGCGGTAGCACTCGCGCAGGGCCGGCGCGAGTGGCTGGCGGTGAATCGCTCCACCGTTACCTTCAAGCCCCTAACGGCGCAGGACATCGCGGCCTACATCGCCACTGGCGAGCCCTTTGGCAAGGCGGGTGCCTATGGCATCCAGGGCCGTGCTGGCTTGTGGGCGCGGCGTATCACCGGCAGCTATACCGGCATCATGGGCCTGCCCGCATACGAAACGGCCGAACTGCTGCGCCGCGCGGGTCTGTCTCTGCGTTAAGCTGTCGGCCATCATGGCCCAGCACGACATCCTCATCAACTGGTCCCCGCAAGAATCCCGCGTCGCCCTGATCGAACAGGGTGCGGTGCAGGAGGTGCTGCTGGAGCGCGCGCTGGAGCGCGGCTTGGTGGGTAACATCTATGTGGGGCGGGTGCAACGGGTATTGCCCGGCATGCAGTCTGCGTTCATCGACATTGGGCTGGAGCGCACGGCGTTTTTGCACGTGGCCGATTTGCTGCCGCAGATCAACGCCCGCCATGCCCCGGTGCGCGCGGGCGAGCCCGAGGCCCCTGGCGTGCCCCCCATCGAGCGCCAGGTGTTCGAGGGGCAGTCGATTCTGGTGCAGGTGCTCAAGGACCCGATCGGCACCAAGGGCGCACGGCTGACGGCGCAGATCAGCATCGCGGGTCGGCTGTTGGTATTTTTGCCGCAGGACGGGCATGTGGGTGTGTCGCAGAAGATTCCGCCCGCCCAGCGCGAGACGCTGCGCCAGCGCCTGCTCGCCTTGCTGGGCGACGGCGGGGGGGGCTTCATCCTGCGCACGAATGCCGAAGACGCCAGCGACGAGGAACTGGCCGAGGACATCGCCTACCTGCGCAAGACCTGGGCCCGTATCCGCGAGCGGGCGGCGCAGGTGGCACCCCCTGCGCTGCTGCACGAGGATCTGACCCTGGTGCAGCGGGTGCTGCGCGATCTGGCCGGGCCGCAGACGCGCTCCATCCAGGTGGATTCGCGCGAGCAATTTGCGGCCCTGCAGGCGTTTGCCCAGGAGTACACGCCACAGGTAGCGGACCGTCTGGTCCTCTATCACGGGGAGCGGCCTATATTCGACCAGTACCATGTGGATGAGGAAATCGAGCGCGCGCTGGGACGCCGCGTCGATCTCAAATCGGGCGGCTATCTGGTGTTCGACCAGACCGAGGCGCTGACGACGATCGATGTCAATACCGGCGGCTTCGTCGGCGCGCGCAATTTCGACGACACGGTCTTTCGCACCAACCTGGAGGCGGCGCAGGCCATCGCGCGCCAATTGCGGCTGCGCAATCTGGGGGGCATCGTCATCATCGATTTCATCGACATGGTGCGCGACGACCACCGCGACGCGGTGCTGGCTGAGCTGCGCAAGCAGCTCGCGCGCGACCGCGTCAAGACGATGCTCGGTGGCTTCTCGCAACTGGGGTTGGTCGAGATGACGCGCAAGCGCACGCGCGAATCGCTGGCGCAAATGCTCACCGAGCCCTGCCCGGCCTGTGCGGGCCGTGGGCGGGTGCGCACCGCGCGCACCGTCTGCTACGACATCCTGCGCGAAATCCTGCGCGAGGCACGCGCCTTCAACCCGCGTGAATTTCGCATCATCGCTGCGCCGCAGGTGGTCGAGCGTTTTTTGGACGAGGAAAGCCAACACCTCGCAGGGCTGTCGGACTTCATTGGCAAGCCTATTTCGCTGCAAAGCGACAGCACCATGACGCAAGAGCAGTACGACATCGTACTGATGTGAGCGGTGAGCGGGCCGGTGGCGACTCAGGCCGTGTCGTCGCCAGCAGGCACGGGACACTCGCCGTCGTCCAACCAGCCCCCGCTGCTGTGGGCGTAGAGCCGGGCGTACAGCCCGCCTGCAGCCAACAGCTCCCCATGGCGTCCCTGCTCGATGATCCGCCCAGCTTCCAACACGACGATGCGGTCGGCTAGGACGACGGTCGAGAGCCGGTGTGCAATCACGAGGGTCGTGCGCCCAGCCATCAGCCGGCCCAGGGCTTCCTGCACCAAGCGCTCGGATTCGTTGTCCAGGGCGGAGGTGGCTTCGTCCAGGATGAGCACCGGGGCATCTTTATAAATCGCGCGCGCGATGGCGAGCCGCTGGCGCTGCCCGCCAGACAGCTGGGC
>CALEDU010000079.1 GCA_937949455.1 uncultured Tepidimonas sp.
CCGGTGCCGATGATGGCGCTGGTGGAGATCATCCGCGGCCTGCAGACCAGCGACGCCACCCATGACACCGTGCGTGAGCTGGCGCTCAAGCTCGGCAAGACGCCGATCACGGTGAAGAACTCGCCTGGCTTCGTCGTCAACCGCATTTTGGTGCCGATGATCAACGAGGCCTTCTTCGTGCTGGCCGAGGGACTGGCCAGCCCCGAGGACATCGACGCCGGCATGAAGCTCGGCTGCAACCACCCGATCGGACCGCTGGCGCTGGCCGACATGATCGGGCTGGACGTGTGTCTGGCGGTGATGAATGTGTACTTTGCCGAGTTCAACGACAGCAAGTACCGTCCCTGTCCGCTGCTCAAAGAGAGGGTGGCTGCCGGCCACTTGGGCCGCAAAACGGGGCGCGGCGTCTACGTTTACGCGTGACGCCACCTGCGCAGATGAGCGGCGACACCTGCGGCGTCATGGCCCCGACGCTGCGGCACAGCGCCGATGGCTCAACGGTTCACGAAAGACCCGGACTTGCCGCCGTGTTTTTCCAGCAGCCGCACATCCGTGATCACCATCGCCCGATCGGCCGCCTTGCACATGTCGTAAATGGTCAGCAGCGCCACCTGCACGGCGGTGAGGGCTTCCATCTCCACACCGGTCGGCCCCACGGTCTCGGCTGTCGCTTGCACGCGCACGGCGGGGGTCTGCGGCTCCACGGCAAACTCCAGCGCCACCCGTGTCAGCGCAATCGGGTGGCACAGGGGAATGAGCTCGCTGGTGCGCTTGGCGGCCATGATGCCCGCGATGCGCGCCACCCCCAGCACATCGCCTTTCTTGGCGCTGCCCTGCTGGATGAGGGCCAGCGTCGCGGGCTGCATTTGGATGCGCCCCTCGGCCACGGCCGTGCGGTGGGTGGCGGCCTTGGCACCGACGTCCACCATGTGGGCCTGGCCCTGGGCGTCGAAATGGGTCAGCGGGGAAGCGGTCTCGGGGATGGCAGGGATCGAAGTCATGGTCAGCGGGGAATTCACGGCACGCAAGCGGCATCATACGAGGGATGAGCGCGCCTTTTTACCGCACAACTCACCCCGTGCCTGCGGATGACGCACCCTTGCGCCGACTAACAATGGCTTGTCGGCGGCGCGATTGGCTGGCGGGTGCCCTGCGCAGCGCATTTGCCGGGGCCACGGCGCGTGCGTTGCTGCCCTGGCTGGGCATGGCAGGCGCAGCCGTGCATACGGGCGTTGGCGCGACCTCCAGTCTGCCGTCGCTAGGCGATGGCGCAGATCTGACGCCGTCGCAGGAGCGGCGCATTGGCGACCAGATCGCACGCGCCATCTACCGTGACCCGGCCTACCTGGACGACCCGCTGCTGGGCGACTATCTGCAGCGCATCTGGGGCCCGCTGTTCCAAGCCGCCCGACGCCGGGGCGAACTGTCGGATGAACTGGCCGAGCGCTACGCCTGGCAACTGTTGCTGGCGCGCGACCGCACGGTCAACGCCTTTGCCCTGCCCGGGGGCTATCTGGGCGTGCACCTGGGGCTAATCGGCGTGACGGGCAGCGCCGACGAGCTGGCCTCGGTCCTCGCACACGAGCTGTGCCATGTCACACAGCGACACATCGCCCGGCTGCTGAGCCGGCAAAGCCAGCAAGCCCCCCTGGTGCTGGCGGCGATGGTGCTGGGGGCGCTCGCCGCCAGCGCGGCCCGCAACGCCGACATCGCCAGCGCGGCGATCGCAGGCGGTCAAGCGGTAGCCATACAGGGGCAACTCAACTTCTCGCGCGATATGGAGCGCGAGGCTGACCGCATCGGCCTGACCGTCTTGCAGGCAGCGGGCTTCGACGGCCACGGCTTCATCGGCATGTTCGACCGGCTACAACAGTCGGCCCGCCTGAACGACGACGGCAGCTACCCCTACTTGCGCAGCCACCCGCTGACCACCGAGCGCGTGGCCGACATGCAGGCGCGCCTGCCGTTGGAGGCGGCGGCGCGCGCATCGGGTGCAGCGGCCAGCCCCGTATCGCCCACCGGCCACGCCTTCATGGCGGCGCGTGCACGCGTGCTGGCGGACCCGGCCCCGGACCGGCTGCGCGCGCACGCAAACGTCGTGCTCGATGGACGCGACGCGCGCGATCCCGGGCGCGTATACGCTGGCGCGCTGGCCTGCGCCTGGCTGCGCGATTCATCCGGAGTGCTGCGCCTGCTGCCCGCCGTGCGTGAGGCGGCAGATACGGATGACGCCAGGCTGGCAGCCGACCTGCTGCATCTGGAACTGCTGGCCATGCTGCACACCGACCCCCATCTGCCGCCGACGCAAGAGCGGACCCTGTCCACCTGGGCGGAGCGAGCCCTGGATGCAGGAGGCCGCGCCGGATTGCTGCTGGTGGCCGGGGCCGCCGGCGCGCTACCCGGTCCCGTGGTGCAGCGGACCATGGCGCGGCTGCAGGTGTGGTGCGTGGAACATCCGGTGGACGCTGGGGCCTGGAACGCCCTGGCTGCGGTGCAGCGTGTACTGGGCCAGCCCGTGCGGGCCAACCGCGCCGAGGGTGAAGCGCGGCTGGCCTGGCTGGACCCAGCGGGTGCGCTGGACCGTTTTCGTGCGGCCCTGCGGTTGGCGCGCGAGCAGGGGCTGGAGGATCTGGTGGAGCTGTCCGTGCTCGATGCCCGCGCCCGACACGCCGAAAGCGTGCTGCGCGAACAACTCGCCGAGCAAACACCGCGCCGCTGACGAGTGCACGCCAGCACGGCTAATATCGGCATCCCGATTTCGGGTAAGCCCTGTTCTCGCATTCACCCCGCACAT
>CALEDU010000080.1 GCA_937949455.1 uncultured Tepidimonas sp.
CCACCCGGACATCGTCGCCATGCGCGACCTCGACGAGGAAGACCCGGCGGAGATCGAGGCGAGCAAGTTCGATCTCTCCTACATCCAGCTCGACGGCAACATCGGCTGCCTGGTCAACGGCGCCGGGCTGGCGATGGCCACCATGGACACGATCAAGCTGTTCGGCGGCGAGCCGGCCAACTTCCTGGACGTCGGCGGCGGCGCCACCGCTGAAAAAGTGACCGAGGCGTTCAAGATCATGCTCAAAAACCCCAACGTCAAGGCCATCCTGGTCAATATTTTTGGCGGCATCATGCGCTGCGACGTGATCGCCACCGGCGTCATCAGCGCGTGCAAGGCGGTCAACCTGAACGTGCCGCTGGTCGTGCGCATGAAGGGCACCAACGAGGACCTGGGCAAGAAGATGCTGGCCGTATCGGGCCTGCCCATCATCAGCGCCGACACCATGGCCGAAGCCGCCCAAAAGGTCGTCGCCGCCGTCGCCGGCCGTTGATTGGCCCAGCCGAGAGGAAAGTGCATCATGTCCATCCTGATCAACAAAGACACCAAGGTCATCACCCAGGGCATCACCGGCAAGACGGGCCAGTTCCACACCGAAAAATGCCAGCAGTACGCCAACGGGAAGCACTGCTTCGTGGCCGGCGTCAACCCCAAGAAGGCCGGTGAGAAGATTTTCGACATCCCCATCTACGCCTCCGTGAAAGAAGCGGCGGCCGAGACGGGCGCTACGGTCAGCGTCATCTATGTGCCACCGGCGGGTGCAGCGGACGCCATCTGGGAAGCGGTGGAAGCCGACCTGGACCTGGTGGTCTGCATCACCGAAGGCATCCCCGTGCGCGACATGTTGATGGTGCGCAACAAGATGAAAGCCAAAGAGGCCGCTGGGGGCAAAAAGACGCTGCTGCTGGGGCCGAACTGTCCGGGCCTGATCACGCCGGACGAGATCAAGATCGGCATCATGCCGGGCCACATCCACCGCAAGGGCCGCATCGGCGTCGTGTCGCGCTCCGGCACGCTGACCTACGAGGCGGTGGCGCAGCTCACCGAGCTGGGGCTGGGCCAGTCCAGCGCGGTGGGCATCGGCGGCGACCCGATCAACGGCCTCAAGCACATCGACATCATGAAGATGTTCAATGACGATCCGGACACCGACGCCGTGATCATGATCGGCGAGATTGGCGGCCCAGACGAGGCCGAGGCCGCACGCTGGTGCAAGGACCACATGAAGAAGCCGGTGGTTGGCTTCATCGCCGGTGTCACCGCCCCCCCGGGCAAGCGCATGGGCCACGCCGGCGCACTGATCTCGGGAGGTGCCGACACCGCCGAGGCCAAGCTCGCCATCATGGAGGAATGCGGCTTCAAGGTCACACGCAACCCCTCCGAGATGGGCAAGCTGCTCAAGAGCCTCCTCTGATCCACGGACGACGGTGCCCCTGCGGCAGCTTTCTTCGGCAATTCGCCACAGTGGGTGGGTGCCAGAGGATCGATTGGGTGCGACGACAGCATGTAGGGCTGCATAACCTTCATCGGGCTGCCAAGGCTCCATCGACACCTCAATCATCGACGCTTCACTCTCGCCGCCATCGACGACGTGATCTCCCGTGGTCGATGGAATGATCGGGCCGAGTAACGACTTGCTTTTCATGCCCGATATGAGCCGTTTGAACATGAATTGGGCTTGATATTCACCAGGTTCAATGGCACGGCTTTCATTCATGGTATCGAATTCGGGGATCGATAACCAAAGGAATCGTCACCCGTTCAACGCTACGCCAAGTCGCCCGGCATGGAGACAGCGTGCGCCCGAGCCCGTCGGCATGGGCGGGGCATTGCCAGACGACGCGCTTGGTTATAGACTGTCCGCACTCGAAAAGGTATGTGCGATGAAGCCTCTCGACTACGCGCGGACATTTCAGCAACCATTCGCATGATCAAGGCGGGTCAGCTTTGAATCCATGAGCTTTGATCCGGCTTCAACACACTTTTTACGAATACCCCTTTCTTCATACCCTGCGGCTCAACATGCCATACCAATTCGTCTGTGCCACGGATGTTGGTCGGGTACGCCCCAACAACGAAGATGCCGTACGGGTCGATGACGACTTGGGATTGGCCGTTCTGGCCGACGGCATGGGTGGCTACAACGCGGGTGAGGTAGCCAGCCAGTTGTGCTGTGATGTGGTGCATGCCATGCTGCGCCAGCATCGCCATACCTTGGACAGCACCCCCCAGTTGGCCCTGGCACAGGCCATCGAGCAGGCCAATGCCGCGGTTTATCTGCGTGCGCTGACCCACCCGGCGCTGCGCGGCATGGCCACGACGGTGGTCGCTGTGCTGGTGCGGGGCGATCACCTGGTCGTGGGGCATGTCGGCGACTCGCGACTGTATCGCTTGCGCCACGGCCAGCTTGCGCTGCTGACCCGGGACCACACCCTGGTGCAAGAACACATCGACGCAGGCCGGATCTGCGCACGAGAGGCGCGCGCCAGCCGCTACCGCAATGTGGTCACACGAGGCGTCGGCATCGCCCCGCGGGTGGACGTCGACATCGCCTCACACGCGGTGGCGGCGGGGGACACCTATCTGCTGTGCTCGGATGGTCTGACCGACATGCTGACGGAAGCAGAGATCACCCACTGGCTGCGGGGCTGCGCGCAGGGCACCGATGCCGCACAGGCCCTGATCGCCGCAGCCAATGCCGCCGGCGGGCGTGACAATCTCACCGTTGCCTTGATCCACTGCGCGCCCGGGAGCACCTGATGCCCACACTGATCATCGCGCTCGACGGCCGCGAGCTCCAGCGCCTGCCCCTGACACGGCCCCGCATCGCGCTCGGGCGGCGCCCGTATAACGATATCGTGATGGAGCATCTGGCCGTCAGCGGCGAGCATGCGGTATTGGTGCTGCAACCGGATGGCCGCGTGCAGGTGCATGACCTCCATAGCGTCAGCGGCACCTATGTCAACGGGCGCGCCATCCTATCCGCCGACGTCGGCCCCGACGATCTGATCGAGATCGCACGCTATCAGTTGCGGGTGATCGACGATGAGGCCCCCACTTTTGACCGCCACGATGGCCAAAAGCCCTTTCGCCGTGGCGCGACTGGAAGTGCCACAGGCCCGATCGACGGTCCATCCATGGCACCGGCCCCGTCGCATCGCTCGGCACGCGCTTGCGCTTCGCGCTCTGCCGATCCCCAGTGACCTGCGCTCAGGGCACCCGCCACAGTGCTGCGCGCGTGCGCTCGGCTTCGGCGCGGGCTGCCGCCGCAAAGTCCTCGCCCGTGCTGGCGTACAGGATGGCGCGCGACGAATTGACGATCACCGGCCCTGTCGTATGGCCTTGCGCATCGGCGCGCCAGCCGGCGCGCACCGTGGTGGCAGCGTCTCCCCCCTGCGCACCCACACCCGGGATCAGCAGCGGTACGGTGGGCGCAAGGGCACGCACCCGCTCGATTTCCTGCGGATAGGTAGCGCCCACCACCAGCCCCATCTGACCATGGCGATTCCACGGGCCCTGAACCAGGGCAGCGATATGCTCGTATAGCCTTGGCTGCCCCGGAACGTCGGCCAGGCGCTGCGCCTGCAGATCGTCACCGCCCGGATTGCTGGTGCGGCACAGCAGGAACACCCCCTTGCCAGGGTAGCGCAGGTAGGGCTCCACCGAGTCGAAGCCCATGAACGGCGACAGCGTCACCGCGTCCGCCCCATAACGCTCGAACGCTTCCTTGGCGTACTGCTCGGCGGTGCTGCCGATGTCGCCGCGCTTGGCGTCCAGGATGATCGGCACCTTGGGCGCAGCCACGCGAATGTGCGCCAGCAGCCGCTCCAACTGTACCTCGGCCCCATGCGCGGCAAAGTAGGCAATCTGCGGCTTGAATGCACAGGCCAAGTCGGCGGTGGCATCGACAATGGCGGCACAGAAGTCATACAGATGCTCCACGCGGCCGCGCCAGCGGCCAGGCAGGCGCACGGGATCTGGGTCCAGCCCGACGCACAGGCGCGAGCGGTGGCGCGCCTCGGCACCAAGCAGCATATCGACAAAGTTCATGTCGGCATTGTAGAAGCGGGGGGGTCGAGCCGCCTGCCCAAATCAAGATCCAGCGGCGGCCTCACATCGCCTTCTGTGTCGCGGTGCCAGCCACCGCCGCCTGCAGCGCATCGACGAAGCGCGCCGCCACGTCGTAGCCGGTCTGCTGCGTGATCTCTTGAAAGCAGGTCGGGCTGGTGACGTTGACCTCAGTCAAGTGCTCGCCGATGATGTCCAACCCCACCAGCAGCAGCCCGCGTGCGGCCAGCCGCGGCCCGAGCGCGCGCGCGATGGTCCAGTCGGCCTCCGACAGCGCCTGCGCGACGCCCCGCCCGCCGGCGGCCAGATTGCCGCGCACCTCGCCGCCCTGCGGAATGCGCGCCAGACAGTAGGGCACCGGCTCACCGCCGATCACGAGCACGCGCTTGTCGCCCATCGCGATGGCGGGCAGAAAGCGCTGCGCCATGATCGTGGTGTGGCCGTGCTGCGTCAGCGTCTCGACCACGGCACCGAGGTTGAGCCCATCCGGGCCGACGCGGAAGACCCCGCGCCCGCCCATGCCGTCCAAGGGTTTGAGGATGATGTCGCCGTGCTCGGCGTGGAAGGCGCGGATCGCCTCCGCCGAGCGCGTCACCAGCGTTGGCGGGGCCCAATCGGCAAACTCCATGAGCGCCAGCTTTTCCGGGTGGTCGCGCAGTGCCGCCGGGCGGTTGAAGACGAGCGCGCCTTCGCGCTCGGCCTGCTGCAGCAGGTGCGTGGCGTAGAAGTACTCGGCATCGAACGGTGGATCTTTGCGCATCAGCACGGCATCGAAGGCGTGCAACGGCTCGCGGCCCTGCTGGCTGACGCGAAACCAGTCGTCGGCCGCGCCGGTCAGCACCACCTCGCGCACCCGCGCCGTCACGGGCTCGCCACGGCGCCAGTGCAGGTGCGCCGGCTCGCACGCGGCCAGGCGCACGCCCCGGCGCGCCAGCTCGCGCATCATCGCGAAGGTGCTGTCCTTGTAGGTGACGAAGCTGGGCAGCGGATCGGCCACCACCAGCACACGGCCCAGGCCACCCGGTTCGGTGGGGGTCTCAGGCATCGTACTCGGCCTCGGGGTCGGTGGCTTCCAGCTCGTAGGCGGCGGCCAGCATGGCCAGCCGGGCGACGACGCCGTACATGTAGAAGCGGTTGGGCACGCTCGCCCCCGGCGGTCTGCCGGGCTGTGGCTGCAAGGCGCTCCTCTCGAACGCCAGCGGCACAAAGCTCGCCCCGGGGGCATTGAGGTTTTCGTCCACGCCGCGCTCGGCATGTACGCGATAAAAGCCCCCCACCACATAGCGGTCCATCATGTAGACGACGGGCTCGGCCACAGCGTCGTTGATGCGCTCGTGCGTCATGACGCCTTCCTGGATGATGACGTCGCTGACCTGCTGACCGTCCTTGATGACATTCATCTTGTTCTTGGTCCGGCGGTTCAGACTGGATAGCTCGGCCGCGTCGCGCACCATCATCACGCCCATGCCATAGGTGCCGTTGTCGGCCTTGATGACGACGAAGGGGCGCTCTTGGATGCCGTACTCCTTGTACTTGCGGCGGATCTTGGCCAACAGCGCATCGACGTTGCCCAGCAGGCACTCCAAGCCCGTTCCCTCGGCGAAATTGACTTGACCGCAGTGGGCGAACATGGGGTTGATCAGCCACGGGTCCATGCCCAGCAGCTTGCCAAAGCGCTTGGCCACCTCCTCATAGGCACGGAAGTGGTTGCTCTTGCGCCGCACATGCCAGCCGGCGTGCAGCGGGGGCAGCAGGTACTGCTCGTGCAGGTCCTCCAGGATGCCAGGCACGCCTGCGGACAGGTCGTTGTTGAGCAGGATGGTGCAGGGATCGAAGTGCTTGAGCCCAAGGCGGCGCCCCTCGCGAATCAAAGGCTCGAGCGTGACCTGATCGCCGTTGGGCAGATCGATGGTCACGGGGGCCTTGATCTCGGGGTTGAGAGAGCCCAGCCGCACATGGAGTCCGGCCGAGTAGAAGATGCGCTGCAACTGCGCCACATTCATCTGGTAGAACAGGTTGCGCGTGTGGTTCTCGGGGATGAGCAGCAGGTTTTTCGCCTCGGGGCAAATCTTCTCGATCGCCGCCATGGCGGCCTGCACCGCCAGCGGCACCATCTCGGGCGTGAGGTTGTTCCACCCGCCCGGAAACAGGTTGGTGTCCACCGGCGCGAGCTTGAAGCCGGCGTTGCGGATATCCACCGAGGTATAGAAGGGCGGCGTGTGCTCCATCCACTCGAGGCGGAACCAGCGCTCGATGACCGGGGTGGATTCGAGGATGCGCTGCTCCAGCTCGTTGATGGGGCCGGTCAGCGCGGTAACGAGATGGGGAACCATGGTAGGCCCTCTGACGGAATGAGAAAGGTTGCCGCTTGCCGGGACGGCGTCAGCGGGAGAATGCACCGATTGTAGAAAGTCGCGCGCGGCCCCCACAACCCAGGCGGGCCTTACCGCTACAATGGCCACGAGCGATACCGTGGGAGTCGAGTCATGACCGCCGTGAAAAAACCCATTTTCAGCGCCGAGGATTTTCTTGCCTGGGAGGCGGCACAGACCGAGAAGCACGAATACATCGCCGGCGAGGTGTTCGCAATGGCCGGCGCGTCGGATGCGCACGTGACGGTCAGCGGCAATGTTTTTGCCGCCTTGCGTGCGCACCTGCGCGGCGGTCCATGCCGCACTTACATCGCCGACATGAAGTTGCACGTCGAAGCGGCGGATGCCTTCTTCTACCCAGATGTGTTCGTCACCTGCTCGGTGGTGGATGCCACACGGCCAAACTTCAAGCGTGAGCCGGTGTTGATCATCGAGGTGCTCTCAAAGGCGACAGCGGCGTTCGATCGCGGCGGCAAGTTTGCCTACTACCGCCGCCTGCCGAGCCTTCAAGAATATGCGTTGATCGATGGCGAGCGCATCGCGGTGGATGTCTTTCGCCGCGATGCGGGGGGGCATTGGGTGCTGTATCCCTATGGGCCCGGTGAGCTCGTGGAACTCGCCAGCGTCGGTTTGAGCTTGCCGATCGAGGCGATCTACGAGGACGTCCGGCTGGACACCGGTGACGCGTTGCCCGCTTCGGGCGGATGAAGCAAGCCCACACAGGGTGCGGGCACGGGTTGGCGGCTGCCCAAGCGTTAGGGAAGCGCTGCACCACCCCGGCTAACCCCATGGAAGCCGACCGCCCTGGGGGCCCTCAATGGACCAAGCACGGGCCTGCGCGAAGCCACGGGCGCTTGCAGTACCTGCCAAGGTGCCACCCGATCATGTACCGGTCTGGAGGGGGTTTTTAAGACTTCCCCTCGGGTCAGCAGATTAGGCGAGCGGCGCTGGCTCAGGCGCAGGGTCGGCCGGCTCCAGGGGCGCGGGCCGGCCGAAATGGTAGCCCTGGAACAACCGGCAGCCCATGGCGCGCAGCGCATCGAATTGGGCCGCGCTTTCGACACCTTCAGCCACCACGTCAAGCTCCAGGCTTTCTGCCAATTGCAGAATAGTCCGCGCAATGGCGGCGTCATTCGGATCGTCCAGCAAATCACGCACAAAGGTGCGATC
>CALEDU010000081.1 GCA_937949455.1 uncultured Tepidimonas sp.
GCGCCCGTGTTCCGCGAGCCGGGAACATAGGCGGTTGAAGCGCAACAAATCGGCCAACATCTTCCAAAAGTGCGGGCGCATCCAGTTGCGCCGCTGCGCAAACACGGTGGCCAGCGAGGCACCGCCCCATTCCAGGGCTGGGCCGTGCGCGCCGGCTGGCACCTGCACCGAAAACGACATGTCCGACGGTGCCGTCGGCACCCCCAGCTCCGCCAGCAGCGCGATCAGATTCGGGTAGGTCCGCTCGTTGAACACCAGAAAGCCCGTGTCCACCCCGTGGGTGACCGGGCGCCCCTGCGCATCCGGCAGGGTGATGTCCACCGTGTGGGTGTGTCCGCCGAAGTAGTCGTTGGCCTCGAACAAGGTGACATGGGCCCGACCGCACAGGCGATGCGCAACCGCCAAACCAGAAATACCTGATCCGACGATGGCGACTTTCATGAACGAACTCCTGCTGCGGTGGGCAGATCTGCATCTGCTTTGTCCTAGACAAATACCATTGTATGCTTCGTTGACCACTTGTGCATGTCCAGGTTCCCGTCATGAACACCGCGCCTGCGTCTCTCTCATCTTCCACCGATGCTCCCATGGCCCTTTGGGCGATTGGGGATGTGGAGCGCGAAACGGGCATCGGTAAGGACACCTTGCGCGTGTGGGAGCGCCGCTACGGCTTTCCGGTGCCGCAGCGGGACGAACGCGGGGACCGGCTGTACGATGCCGATCAATTGAGTCGGCTGCGCCTGATTCGGCGCCTGCTGGATGCTGGGTACCGCCCCGGACGGGTGGTGGGACTGCCGCGCGATGCCTTGGAAGCCTTGGCCGCGTCCGCGTTGGCGCAGAGCCCGGCTGCGCTCCAGCATTCACCTGACTCAAAGGACGAGCCGGACCATTCGGCGGATGACGAGCTCGCGCCCTGGATGGCCTGGCTGCGCCAGGATCAGACCTTGCGGTTGCGCGAGGCGTTGCGCAGTGCAGTGCGCACGCGCGGACTGGCGCAGACCGTCGAGGCGGTGGTTGCCCCGCTGTGCACGGCGGTCGGCCACGCCTGGCTGCGTGGCGAGATCGGGGTGTACCAGGAGCACCTGTTTACCGAGGTGGTGCAGGCCACCCTGCGCGAAGCCATCGCCCGGACCGACGAAACCCACCCCGCCGGACTGCGGCCGCCACGCGTGTTGCTGACCACGTCCCCGGGTGAGCAGCATCAATTGGGGCTGTTGATGGCGGAGTGTTTTTTGGCCCTAGAGGGCTGCGACCGCCTGCCGTTGGGCGTCTGCACGCCGGTGGCCGAGATCATCGACGCCAGCGAGCGCACGGGCGCCGATGTGGTGGCGCTCAGCTACAGCGACCACGCCAGCCGGCGTGATGTCATCGACACAGTGGCGCAGCTGCGCGAGCGGCTGGCGGCACCGGTGGAGCTGTGGATCGGAGGGACCGGAGCGGTCCGCAGTCTGCGGCGTGTGCCGCCCCATACTGTCGTGTTGCGCCGGGCGGCCGATGCCGCTGTCCAGGTGCGGCTGTGGCGCCAACGCCGCGGCCTGGCGTGATGTGGCGACAGGAGCCGCAGTCGTTTGATGCGCTGAGGGCCGTACACCACAGCGGGGCCAGCCACCGGCGTCAGTCGGTGTGCTGCAGCGGCAGCAGCGCGCCGTAGCGCTCGGCCAAAAAGCGCTCGCCCTGCTCCAACACGAAGTATCGAAACGCCTCCGCTGCGGGCGACAGCAGCTTGGCCAGCGTGTGCACCACATGCCAGGCGCGCACCACGGGGGTGCCCTCGACGTCGAGTCGGGCGATCAGCCCGTGCTCCAGTTCCAAGCGCAGAGCGTGCAGGGACAGCAGTCCCAAGCCCAGACCCGCCATCACCGCCTGCTTGACGGCCTCATTGTTCGGCAACTCCATCACGATGCGGGGCCCCAGCCGGTATCGCTCAAAAAAATCGCTGAAGATCGCCCGCGTGCCCGAGCCATGCTCGCGCACCACGAAACCATAGGCCAGCAGCGAATGCACCGTTGGATGCCCAATGCGCAACAGCGGGTGGTCGGTGGGTGCCACGAAGACGTGGGGATGGGCGCCAAAGGGCTCGGCCCGCACATTGAGCTCGTTGGGCGGCCGCCCCATGATGGCAATATCGACCTCGGCATTGCGCAGCATCTGCACGAGCTGTTGGCGGTTGCCGATGACCAGCCGCACATCCAACCCTGCGTGTTCGCGGGTGAATTCGGCCAGCAGCGCAGGTACGAAGTACTGTGCGGTGCTCAGCAGCCCGATCGTGAGCGTGCCCACTTCCAGTCGCTGCAGGCGCGCAGCGGCATCCTCGGCATCCTTGAGCGTGGCCAACACCTTGCGCGCATAAACCAGCATGTATTCACCCGCCGTGGTCAGAGACACCCGCCGGCCTTGGCGCTCGAACAACGGCAGGCCGACGTGTCCTTCCAACTCTTTGATCTGCATGGTCACTGCGGGCGGCGTGAGGTGCAGCGACTCCGCCGCGCGAGCAAAACTCAGGTGCTTGGCGACCTCGGCGAACACGCGGAGCTGGCGGAAGGTAGCGTTGCGCATAAAGTTAAGTACAAGCTGAATCGAAAAACAAATAATCGTGAATTTACCTTATGAGACTGGGTGCCTATAGTTCGCAAAGATACCTGAAGCAGTGCCTGCCGGGACCAGCCGGTATCGCGGAGTTCTCCTATGTTGCAAGCCCTCATCTTCGACGTCGACGGTACGCTTGCCGACACCGAGCATGCCCACTTGGCGGCCTTCAATGCGGCCTTCGCGAATGAAGGGCTGGACTGGTGTTGGGACGAGGCGCTCTACACCCGGCTGTTGGAGGTCTCGGGTGGCAAAGAGCGCATTCGCCACTACTGGCAGCAGGTGCACTCCGATCGTCAGGATATCGATGGCACCGAACTGGGCGCGCTGATCGAGCGGTTGCACGAGGTCAAGACCGCCTTCTACGAGGATGCGGTGCGCCAGGGTCAGGTGCAGTTGCGCCCCGGTGTGCTGGCACTGATCGAAGAAGCGCGCCGGTCCGGGTTGCGGCTGGCGATAGCCACCACCACCTCGCCGGTCAATATCGCGGCGCTGCTGCGCAGTGCCATGGGGCCGGATTGGCGGCATGCCTTCGACGTGATCGAGGATGCCTCCACCGCGCCGCGCAAGAAGCCGCACCCGCAGGTCTATCTCCAGACCTTGCAGCGCCTGGGCCTGCCAGCGCAGCGCTGTCTGGCTTTCGAGGATTCGGCCAATGGCCTGCAGGCGGCCCACGCCGCGGGTTTGGCGACCGTGGTTACCCCCAACCGCTTCACGGCGCATCACGATTTTTCGGGCGCGCTGCGTACCTTAGATTCGCTGGCGGGGGTGACGCTGGCCGAACTGCGGTCGTGGCACGCCGGGTCGCTGAATGCGCCGACCGCAGCTGCTTGAATTTCCCTTCAGCCCTTTCACATCACACCGCAGAATCTGCCATGCCCCTGTCCCAACGCACCACACTGACCCAGTTCCTGATCGAGCAACGCCGCCGCCATCCCAGCGCCAGCGGTGATTTCAATGCCCTCGTGCTGGATGTCGCGCTGGCGTGTAAAGCCATTGCCCGCAGTGTTGCCTTCGGAGCGCTGGGCGGCGTGTTGGGGGCGCAAGCGGGCTCCATCAATGTGCAGGGGGAGGAGCAAAAGAAGCTCGACGTCATCAGCAACCAGCTTTTTGTGAGCGCCAATGAGTGGGGCGGCCATCTGGCCGGTATGGCGAGCGAGGAGATGGACGAGCCCTACAACATCCCGTCCACCTACCCGCGCGGCAAGTACCTGTTGGTGTTTGACCCGCTCGATGGCTCCAGCAACATCGATGTCAACGTCTCGGTCGGCAGCATTTTCTCGGTTTTGCGCGCGCCGCAGGACGCCATCGACAGCGGCCGCGATGTGACCGCCGCCGACTTCTTTCAGCCCGGCTGCCAACAACTTGCAGCGGGCTACGCGCTCTATGGCCCTTCCACGATGCTCGTGCTGACGGTGGGCACGGGCGTGCACGGCTTCACGCTGGACCCCAATTTGGGCGAATTTTTCCTCTCGCACCCCGACATCCGCGTACCCGAGGATACGCAGGAGTTCGCCATCAATGCCTCCAATAGCCGTTTCTGGGAGCCGCCCGTCAAGCGCTATGTGGACGAATGCTTGGCTGGCAAGACGGGGCCGCGCGGCAAAGACTTCAACATGCGCTGGATTGCCAGCATGGTGGCCGAAGCCCACCGCATCCTGATGCGCGGCGGGGTGTTCCTGTATCCGCGCGATATGCGCGACCCAGCCAAGCCAGGCCGCCTGCGTCTGCTCTACGAGGCCAACCCAGTCGGGTTTCTCATGGAGCAGGCCGGCGGGCGCGCCAGCACCGGCCGCGAGCCAATCCTGCAGGTGCAGCCTGCCTCATTGCATCAGCGCATCGGTCTGGTGTTCGGCAGCAAGAACGAGGTCGAGCGCATCGAACGCTACCACCGCGAGCCCGCCCCGATCAAGGATGACAACCCCCTGTTTGGCGAGCGCTCATTGTTTCGCGAATAAGCCCCGCCGCTTGCTGGTTTCGAGAAGTTCCGAGGAGACCCCCATGTCTGACAAGCATCCGATCATTGCCATCACTGGTTCCTCCGGTGCTGGCACTTCCACCGTCACACGCACCTTCCAGAACATCTTCCGCCGCGAGGCGGTGCGCGCTGCCATCATCGAAGGCGACAGCTTCCACCGCTATGACCGCAAGGAGATGCGTCAGCGCATGGCCGAAGAAGAGGCCAAGGGCAACCGGCACTTCAGCCACTTTGGGCCCGAGGCCAACCTCTTCGAAGAGCTGGAAAACCTTTTCAAGACCTATGCCGAGACCGGTCGCGGCCGCTGCCGCAAATATCTGCACAACGAAGAGGAGGCCGCCCCGTACGGCCAGGAGCCCGGCACCTTCACGCCATGGGAGGACCTCCCCGAGGACACCGACCTGCTGTTCTACGAGGGGCTGCACGGCGCCGTCATCACCGACAAGGTCAATGTTGCGCAGTACCCGGACCTGCTGATCGGCGTGGCACCCTCGATCAACCTGGAATGGATCCAGAAACTGATCCGCGACAAGACGCAACGCCGATACAGCCAGGAGGCGGTGGTCGATACCATCCTGCGCCGCATGCCCGACTACGTCAACTACATCTGCCCGCAGTTCGCGGTGACGCATGTGAACTTCCAGCGCATTCCGGTGGTGGATACTTCGAATCCGTTCATCGCCCGCGATATCCCCACCGCTGACGAAAGCATGGTCGTCATCCGCTTTGCCAAGCCCAAAGGCATCGACTTTCCCTACCTGTTGTCGATGATCGATGGCTCGTGGATGAGCCGTGCCAATACGGTGGTCGTGCCGGGCGGCAAAATGGAGCTTGCCATGCAGTTGATTTTTACCCCCTTCATCTGGCGCATGATGGATCGCCGCCGGCGCGCGCTGGGACTGGCGTGATCCGGAACAATGGAGCAATCTCTATGAATTTGAGTGACTTTCCCCAGCGTGCCGCCCCGGCGCCCGATTTGGCCCGCCGCATGGCCAACGCCATCCGCATGCTGGCGGTGGACGCCGTGCAGCAGGCCAACAGCGGCCACCCGGGTGCCCCCATGGGTATGGCTGAGATCGCCGAGGTGCTGTGGAACCGCCACCTCAAGCACAACCCGGCCAATCCGGCCTGGGCCGACCGCGACCGCTTCGTGCTGTCCAATGGCCACGGCTCGATGCTGATTTACGCGCTGCTGCACCTGAGCGGCTACGACCTACCGATCGAGGAGCTCAAAGCTTTTCGCCAACTGTACAGCAAGACGCCGGGGCATCCGGAGGTGGGCATCACCCCCGGTGTGGAGACCACCACCGGGCCACTGGGACAGGGCATCGCCAACGCGGTGGGGATGGCCTTGGCTGAAAAGCTGCTCGCTGCCGAGTTCAACCGCCCCGGCCACACCATCGTCGACCACCACACCTACGTGTTCCTCGGCGACGGCTGCATGATGGAGGGCATCAGCCACGAGGTCTGCTCGCTGGCCGGCACGCTGCGCCTGCCCAAGTTGATCGCTTTCTACGACGACAATGGCATTTCCATCGACGGTCACGTCGAGGGCTGGTTTGCCGACGACACGCCAACGCGTTTCGAGGCCTACGGCTGGCACGTGATCCGTAACGTCGACGGTCATGACACCGAGGCGGTGGACGCTGCGATCCGGCTGGCCAAGGCCCAGGCGCGCCGCCCTGACGGCAAGCCGACCTTGATCTGCTGCAAGACCGTGATTGGCCAGGGCTCGCCGAACAAGGCCGGCACCCATGATGTGCATGGCGCAGCGCTGGGTGCGGCCGAGGTCGCCGCCACCCGCGCGGCGCTGGACTGGCCGTACGCCCCGTTCGAGATCCCGGCCGACATCTATACCGCGTGGGATGCGCGCACCTGCGGCGCGGCGGCCGAAGCCGCCTGGTGCCAGCGGCTTGCCGCCTATGCCGCAGCGTACCCGGAGCTGGCTGCGGAGTTCGAGCGGCGCATGCGCGGCGAACTCAAGCCCGAGCTGATGCAGCGCCTGCCCGCGCTGCTGGACGCTGCTGCAGCGCGCACCGACGCGGTGGCCACGCGCAAGGCTAGCCAATTGGCGCTGGACGCGCTGGCACCGCTGATCCCGGAATTCTTTGGCGGCAGCGCTGACCTGACCGGCTCCAACCTGACCAACTTCAAGGGCTGCACGATCGCCGGACGCGACCGCTGGGGCAACCACCTCAGCTACGGCGTGCGCGAGTTCGGCATGGCCGCCATCATGAACGGCATCGCGCTGCACGGCGGCTACCTGCCCTACGGAGGCACCTTCCTCACCTTCAGCGACTACAGCCGCAACGCCATCCGCATGGCCGCGCTGATGAAGCAGCGTGTCGTGCATGTCTTCACGCACGACTCGATCGGCTTGGGCGAAGACGGCCCAACCCACCAGAGCGTGGAGCACGTGCCCAGTCTGCGCTTGATTCCGCAGCTGGACGTCTGGCGCCCAGCCGACGCGCTGGAGACGCTGGTGGCGTGGGCGGCAGCGGTGCAGCGGCGCGACGGTCCCTCCGCGCTGTGTCTGTCGCGGCAAAACCTGCCGGTGGTGACGCAGCGTGCGCATGCCGAAGGCGCGGCACGCGGAGGCTATGTCCTCAAGGACTCGGATGGTGCGCGCGCCGTGATCATCGCCACCGGCTCGGAAGTCTCGATTGCTTTGAAGGCGCAGGAGCTGCTGGCTGCCGAAGGTGTTGCGACGCGCGTCGTCTCTATGCCCAGCACCAACGTGTTCGACCGCCAAGACACGGCCTACCAAGACGCCGTGCTGCCGCCGGCGCTCCCAGCGGTGGCAGTGGAGGCCGCACACCCGGACTTTTGGCGCAAATACGTGGGTCGCCGTGGCCGCGTGGTTGGCATCGATCGCTTTGGTGAGTCTGCCCCGGCCCCGGCACTGTATGAGTACTTTGGTCTGACTCCGGCCAAAGTGGCGCAAGCCGTGCGCGAGGTGCTCGCGTGAGCGCACCGGTGCGCCCGGCACGGCCTTTCGACCTGATACTGTTCGACTTGGACGGGACGCTGGTCGAGACCGCGCCGGAGATCGCTGACGCCGTCAATGACACGCTGACTGAGCTGGGCTTGCCGCCGGCGTCGCTGCAGCAGGTCACACGCTGGATCGGCCACGGCACGCGCGAGCTGCTGGTGCAGGCGCTGGCTGAGCGCCAGGGCTGCGGTGCCGATGCCGTGCGCGGCGATCCTGGCTTCGCAGCGGCGGAGGCGGTGTTTCAGCGCCACTACGAGGCGCGATGTGGCACGCGCAGCCGCCCATACCCACGCGTGTTGGAGGCGCTGCAGGCGCTGCGCACCCATGGTGTGCGGCTGATCGTCGTCACCAACAAAGAGTCACGCTACACCGCCCGCGTGCTGCAGGCGCATGGGCTGACCGCGCTGTTCGATCGGGTCATCTGCGGCGACACCTTGCCCGTCAAGAAGCCCAACCCGCTGGCCGTGGCCGACAGCCTGTTACGCTACGGGGTGGACCGCAGCCGCGCCCTGCTGGTGGGGGATTCTTCCATTGACGTGGCCACGGCACGCCATGCCGGCATTGCCGTCTGGTGTGTGCCCTACGGCTACAACATGGGCGAGCCCATCGAGGCCTGCGCCCCCGACCGGGTGATCCCAGACTTCGGGGCACTCATGCCAGCAGCGCTCGAGGCCCTCGCGCTCGCCCACTGATCGCCAGGCCCGCGCTGCAGGACCGATTACCGACCCTTTTACACAACCATCGAGGAGAGATTGACCATGACTATCCGCGTCGGCATCAATGGATTTGGCCGCATCGGCCGCATGGTGTTCCGCGCTGCACTGCGCAATTTCCAGAGCGATATCGAGATCGTCGGCATCAACGACCTGCTCGAGCCGGACTACCTGGCCTATATGCTGAAGTACGACAGCGTGCATGGCCGCTTCCAGGGCGAGGTGGCAGTAGAGGGCAACACCCTCGTGGTCAACGGCCGGCACATCCGTCTGACGGCCGAGCGCGACCCGGCCAGCCTGCGCTGGGGCGATGTCGGTGCTGACGTGGTGATCGAGTCCACGGGCATCTTCCTCGACGACGCTGGCGCGCGCAAGCATCTGCAGGCCGGTGCCAAGCGCGTCATCATGAGTGCGCCGAGCAAGGACGACACGCCGATGTTCGTCTACGGCGTCAATCACGGCAGCTACAGCGGCCAGGACATCATCTCCAACGCCAGTTGCACGACCAACTGCCTGGCACCCCTGGCCAAGGTGGTGCACGACCAGTGGGGTATCCAGCGCGGCCTGATGACCACCGTGCACGCAGCCACCGCGACCCAAAAGACGGTCGACGGCCCATCCAACAAGGACTGGCGCGGTGGTCGCGGCATCCTCGAGAACATCATTCCCAGCTCCACGGGTGCGGCCAAAGCGGTCGGTAAGGTGATTCCGAGCCTGAACAAAAAGCTCACTGGCATGGCCTTTCGCGTACCCACCAGCGATGTCTCGGTCGTCGATCTGACCTGCCAACTCGAAAAGCCTGCCACCTACGATGAGATCTGCGCCGCCATGAAGGCCATGGCGGTCAAGCCGGTGTCCGAAGGTGGCCTGGCTGGTGTGCTCGGCTACACCGAGGACAAGGTGGTGGCCACCGACTTCCGCGGCGAGGTCTGCACCAGTGTTTTCGACGCCGAGGCCGGCATCCAGCTCGACCCGACCTTTGTCAAGCTGGTGGCTTGGTACGACAACGAGTGGGGCTACTCGAACAAATGCCTGGAAATGGCGCGCGTGGTCGGCCGCTCGCTGTGAGGCAGACTGCGCCACACCCGACCGAGCATAGGACGACCAAGGCCCTGGCATGTGCCAGGGCCACTTGAGCCGGAGCCCGACCGATGGATTTCATCCGTTTTACCGATCTGTGTGCCCAGGGCCAGGCCCGGGGCAAGCGCGTTTTCATCCGCGCCGACCTGAATGTGCCGCTGGCCTTCG
>CALEDU010000082.1 GCA_937949455.1 uncultured Tepidimonas sp.
CGCCTGCTTGCTGTTGTGCGGGCCGAATTCGGGCTGCCACGCTTGGTAGCGGGCCACGTTGAGCTGCGCCAGCGCGTCGCTCAAATCCATCAGCGCGGCCACCTCCTGCGGCGACTTCTGGCGCAGGATCGCGATCAGCTCAGCAGCCAGCTCGACGAACAACGGCTGGGTGGCCAGCGCTGTGGTGGGCGGCGTCTCGAAATCCAGTGCCTTGGCGGGGGACAGGATGAAAAGCATCGGTGCAGGACCTCCGGGCCGCGATCATAGCCACGCTGGCACGGCGGCGTGGCATCAATTCGACAGATCCCCCGCGAGGCTGGCCAAGGTCTCTGGCGCAATCGTCACATGCGCCGGGTAATACGTGTGGTCGCAGCCCAGCTTGACCGAAGCCCCTGCCTGGATCGCCGCGCGCATCGCTGGGGTGAATTCGAAGCGCAAGAAATGCACCGCCGAGGTCTTGTCGGGGGTTTCACGGTCCAGGTCCTCGTCAGCGATGGCATAGACCCGGCCGTGGCCCTCGATCTCGACGAACATGCGGTCTTCGATGCCAATCAGGCGTGCCAGCTCGCGCCGGCGCTCATGGGGATCCGGATACTCGATCATCAAGGTTGCCTTCCAGTTGGTACCGTCCGGCACCAGCGGGGCGTATGCGTCGATCTCGTCCTGAATGCCATCCTCCTCGAAGATCTTCTCGATGCGCAGCATTTCCTGGATCTGGTAGCGCATCGACAGCTCGCTCTCGAACTGCACGGTGACATGCTCGCCCAGGTGCACGGTGCGCAGCTTGCGGTGCGCGATCACCTCGCCCTTGTGGGCCTTGCGCCACTTGGCATAAGCCTCCAGCGGCATCAGCGTCTCGCGCGTGATCCGGCCGGTCAGTTGCATGGTGGTGATCATGGGGGGGCCTCACGAAACAGTGGGGATCAGGGGTTTTTCAGGCCGTAAGCCGTGGCCAGCATCGTCAGCGGATGCATCAGCTTCGGTGCGCCGAGCTGGTTGACCTCGAAGCCTTGGGCGATGTGGTGTCCGCCGAGTGGACAGTCCGAGCCGATCACATCCGGGGCGCCGCCGCCCTTGTGCTGCGCCATGCTTTTGAACACTGGCTTGCCGACCTTCATCGCCACCGGGTGGGTGGCCTTTTTGACGCCGTAGGTGCCGGCGTGGCCGCTGCAGCGCTCCAGCGTCTGCACCTCGGTGTCGGGGATGAGTTTGAGGATCTCCTCGGTCTTGCGCCCCATGTTCTGCACACGGCTGTGGCAGGGCACCTGGTAGCTGACCTTGCCCAGGCCGCGCTGAAAATCGGTGCGCAGCAGCCCATCGCGCCGACGGGCGCTAAAGTACTCGAACGGATCCCACATCGCTTCCTTGACGAGCTGCACATCCGGGTCGTCGGGGAACATCAGCGGGATCTCCTGCTTGAACATCAGCGTGCAGCTCGGCACCGCCGACAGGATCGCAAAGCCGTCGCGCGCGTAGCGTGCCAGCACCGGGATGTTGGCCTCCTTGGCCGCGGCCACCGATTCGAGGTCACCCAGCTCCAGCTTGGGCATGCCACAGCAGCGCTCCTTCTCCACCAGCGTGTAGGGAATGCCGTTGTGCTCCAGGATCGCCAGCAGGTCCAGCCCGATGCCGGGCTCGTTGTAATTCACGTAACAGGTGGCAAAAATCGCCACCTTGCCCGGCGTGCGCTCGCCGTCGACCACCTGAGCAGCGCGCGCCTCGGGCGCGGCGCGGCGCAGCGTCTTGGTGGCCAGTTCCGGCATCCAGGCGTCACGGTGCACGCCCAGCGCGTTTTCCATGAGGGCGCGCGCCGGCTTCGTGCGATTGACGGCGTTGACCGCCTGCACCACCACCGGAATGCCGGCCAGGCTGCCGTGCACATCGGTGGAGGCGAGAAACTTCTCCGCTGCCTTGACCCCGCCCTTGCGGAACTTGATCGCCTTGGCACGCAGCATCGTGTGCGGAAAGTCCAGGTTCCACTCGTGCGGCGGCGTGTACGGACACTTGGTCATGTAGCACAGGTCGCACATGTAGCACTGGTCGATTACCTTCCAATAATCGGCCTTGTCCACGCCGTCGAGCTCGCCGGTCTTGCCCTCGTCGATCAGGTCGAACAGGGTCGGAAATGCCTGGCACAGGCTGACGCAGCGGCGGCAGCCGTGGCAGATGTCGAAAATCCGCGTCAGCTCCGCGAAGCACTGGGCTTCGTCATAGAAGTCGGGATTGCGCCAGTCCAGCGGGTGACGCGTGGGGGCTTGCAGGTTGCCTTCGCGGGCCATCGTCGGTCTCCTCGCCTCGTGCCGGGCCGTGCCGTGCATGGTCGGCCCTTGTGGTGGGTGCGGGGCCGCCACCCATAGGCCAAAGGCCTGGCAGCGGCAGGGACGGCCCGCGCGGGGCCGCCATTGACAAGCCGAATCGGAACAGCTCAGTCGACCAGCTCGGCCAGCGCCCTGGCGTAGCGGTTGGCATGCGAGCGCTCGGCCTTGGCCAGCGTCTCGAACCAGTCCGCAATCTCGTCGAAGCCTTCCTCACGCGCGGTCTTGGCCATGCCGGGATACATATCGGTGTACTCGTGCGTCTCACCGGCGATGGCCGACTCCAAATTCTGGCGCGTGGTGCCAATCGGCATGCCGGTGGCGGGGTCGCCGGCTTGTTCCAAGAACTCCAGGTGGCCGTGCGCGTGGCCAGTCTCGCCTTCGGCGGTGGAACGAAACAGTGCCGCCACATCGTTTTGGCCTTCGACATCGGCCTTGTTGGCGAAATAGAGGTAGCGGCGGTTGGCCATCGATTCGCCCGCGAAGGCGTCCTTCAAACACTGTTCGGTCTTCGAGCCCTTGAGTTGCGGCATGGTCATCTCCTGGTCAGAGGGTTCACAACAACGCCACCGCCGCCGCCAACCTGCTGGCTGGTCGGAGCAGCAGACAGCGCAACCTTAAAGCCGTTTGGCCTCCTCGTCCAGTCGGCACGTTCAATGTGCTTCATTGAACCCAGATTGTCCATTAGCCATTTTTCGTGAATTTGAGGCAAGCTGTGGGCCATCGTCTCAGGGGTGGAGCGGGGACGGTTCTAATGGATACCATTCGATAAAGTCATGGTGGATCAACTGGATAGGTGATGGTCATGGC
>CALEDU010000083.1 GCA_937949455.1 uncultured Tepidimonas sp.
TCACCCTCGCCTGCCTGCGGGCGCTGACGCTGCACCAAGCGCAGCACCTCTGGCGCACCGTAGTCAGCAATCTCGATCGCATGCATCAGCGGAACCACGAGGCACCTCCTGCTGGCCAAACCCGGCTCACTGCGGTGGTGGCTGGGTGGCCGAGTCACCACCGCGGTCCAGCAGGGCTTTCATCGACAGCTTGATGCGGCCCTTATCGTCGGTCTCCAGCACCTTGACCTTCACGATTTGGCCTTCCTGCAGGAAATCTGACACCTTCTCGATCCGCTGGTGTGCAATCTGACTGATGTGCAACAGACCATCCTTGCCCGGCAAGATGTTGACCAGGGCACCAAAATCCAGGATCTTGGTCACCGGGCCTTCGTAGATCTGACCGACCTCGACCTCGGCAGTGATCTCCTCGATGCGACGACGCGCCTCAGCCGCGCGATCGGCGTCGGTGGAGGCGATGGTGATGGTCCCGTCCTCGGCAATGTCGATCGTCGTGCCGGTCTCTTCGGTGAGGGCACGGATGGTGGCGCCTCCCTTGCCAATCACATCACGGATCTTCTCCGGATGGATCTTCATGGTGTACAGGCGCGGTGCGTAGGCCGAGACATCCTCGCGCGCGCCCGCGATGGCGCTTTGCATCTTGTCCAGGATGTGCAGGCGAGCCTCCTTGGCCTGCGCCAGCGCTACTTGCATGATCTCCTTGGTGATGCCCTGGATTTTGATGTCCATCTGCAACGCCGTGACACCCTGTGTGGTGCCAGCGACCTTGAAGTCCATGTCGCCCAAGTGGTCCTCGTCGCCCAGGATGTCGGTCAGGACCGCGAATTTGTTGCCTTCCTTGATCAAGCCCATGGCGATGCCGGCGACATGCGCCTTCATTGGTACGCCGGCGTCCATCAACGCCAGGCACCCGCCGCAGACGGTGGCCATCGACGAGGAGCCATTGGACTCGGTCACCTCGGAGACAACACGCACGGTGTAAGGGAACTCGTCCTTGCTGGGCAAGCAGGCGACCAGCGCACGCTTGGCCAGACGGCCATGACCGATCTCGCGCCGCTTCGGCGATCCCACCCGCCCTGTCTCGCCGGTGGCAAACGGCGGCATGTTGTAGTGCAGCATGAAGCGGTCCTGGTACTCGCCCGACAGCGCATCGATGATCTGTGCATCGCGCTCGGTGCCCAACGTCGCGATCACCAGCGCCTGCGTCTCGCCACGGGTAAACAATGCCGAGCCGTGCGTGCGCGGCAGCACACCCGTGCGGATCTCGATCGGGCGCACGGTGCGTGTGTCGCGTCCGTCGATACGTGGCTCGCCGTTGAGAATTTGCTGCCGCACGATGCGCGCCTCGATCTCGAACAGCAGACCGTCGACCTTGACCTCATCGAAGGCGATCCCCTGGTTGGCAAGGCCTGCCTTGACGGCGGCATAGGCCTCGCGGCAGGCCTGGGTGCGCGCCTGCTTGTTGCGGATTTGGTAGGCAGCACGCAACCGCTCCTCGCCCAGCTCGGTGACCTGGGCAATCAGGGCCTCGTCGCGCGCCGGCGGCTGCCAGTTCCAAGCTGGCTTGCCGGCTGCGCGCACCAAATCGTTGATGGCGGCGATCGCGATCTTGCCCTGCTCATGGCCGAAGACGACCGCGCCCAGCATCACCTCCTCGGTGAGTTGGTCGGCCTCCGACTCCACCATCAGCACCGCCGACTCGGTGCCGGCCACCACCAGATCCAGGCGCGAGTTCGCCTTGTCCGCCGAGCTGGGGTTGAGCACATATTCACCGTTGATATAGCCGACGCGCGCGGCACCAATCGGCCCGTTGAACGGGACGCCGCTGATGGCCAGCGCGGCACTGGAGGCAATCAGCGCCGGAATGTCGGCATCGACGTCAGGGTTGAGCGACAGCGTATGGACGACGATCTGCACCTCGTTGAAGAAGCCCTCTGGAAACAGCGGCCGAATCGGGCGGTCGATCAGGCGGCTGGTCAATGTCTCGTACTCGCTTGGGCGACCCTCACGCTTGAAAAAGCTGCCTGGGATTTTGCCGGCAGCATAGGCTTTTTCGACATAGTCGACCGTCAGCGGAAAGAAATCCTGGCCGGGCTTGGCCTCGGGCCGGGCGACGACGGTGGCCAGCACGACGGTGCCGTCCATGTCGAGCAGCACGGCACCGGTGGCTTGGCGGGCAATCTCGCCCGTCTCGATCGTGACCGTATGACGGCCCCACTGGAAGGTTTTGGTGTGTTTCTGAAACAGGCTCATGGATTCAACTCCTAAAGTAGATAGCCGCCAGCGTCAGAACACGATGCCATTCCAGAGCCGCCCCGCACGGACAGGACGGCATTGGAATGACACAGCTTCGCTCTGGGCCGCTGAGGCCGCAATACCCTTGGGCCAGATCGACCCCTGGGCGGGAAAAACAGTCCCGATGCAACAAAAAACGCCCGGACCGACAGCCGGCCCCGGGCGCTTGGCGTGCATGACGGGCATACACCCGATGGCGTGGTCGACCGCCGATTACTTGCGCAGGCCCAACTTTTGGATCAGCGCGACATAGCGATCAGCGTCCTTGGCTTTCAGATAATCGAGCAACTTGCGGCGGCGGCTCACCAACTTCAGCAGGCCACGGCGACCGTGGTGGTCTTTGGCATGGGTCTTGAAATGGGGGGTCAGCTCGTTGATGCGGGCCGTCAACAACGCGACCTGCACTTCGGGGCTGCCCGTATCGTTGGGGCCGCGGGCGTTGTCGGCAATGACTTTGGCTTTGACGTCGGATGCAATCATGGATACCTCGGATGGACATGCGACCCGCCGCAGGTAGGCACTGTCCAATGGCAGGACGGCGCGTTGCCGCAGCGGGCGTGAAGCGCCCCGCACCAAGCTGAGCGCCCAGATATTATAGCGGCAACCTTTTGGGAGGGGGCCAGTGCGGCGCTGCAGCGTGCCAGCAGGGGCTGCACCAGCCAAACAGCGTCCCAGCTCAGGGACGGGTCATCCGGCAGGTATGGGGTTGCTCGGCTGCAGCGGCATCCAGCCGCTGCAGCACCCGGAAACCATACCCCGATCCCTCGACATCAAACGGTACACCAGGGGTGCCCTGCCGGTCCATGACCGCCACCATCAACGGCTGCTGGGCCTGGTGATCGGCCGCCCGCATGCGCAAGCGCTGCCCGGCCAAGGCAACATCCGCTTGCTCCAATGCCCGAGCGATGCGCGCCGCCCCAGGCAGAACAGCTGCATTGCCCCCCGCGCCCTCCGCGCGCGCAGCGGTCTCGATGGCCTGAGCCAGCGCCTCGACCATGAGCTGCATGCGCATATGCACATAGTCATCCGCAGGGTTGGGAAAGCGTTGGCGAAACGCCTCGTAGAAGCGGCGCGACTCTGCACCCGGCGCGTTGGGAAACCAGTCCGCCACCGCAATCACCTTGCCGATACCCGCGTCGCCAATGGCGGCGGGCGCCCCCAGCGCATTGCCGTAGAAGGTGTAGAACTTGCCATCGTATCCCCCCTCGCGCGCGGCGCGCACCAGCAGTGTCAAGTCATTGCCCCAGTTGCCGGTGATGACGGCCTGGGCACCGCTGGCCTTGATCTTGGTGACATAGGGCAAAAAATCCTTGATGCGCGCCATCGGGTGCAGCTCCTCCCCCACGATGCGCACATCGGGGCGGTGCAGGGCGAGCTGACGCCGCGCCTCACGCAACACCGCTTGGCCAAAGCTGTAGTCCTGCCCAATCAAATAGACACTGCGTACCTCGGTATCGACCTTGAGCACGCTCATGAGCGCCGCCATACGCATGTCCGCATGGGCATCGAAGCGAAAGTGCCAGAAGCTGCAGCGCTCGTTGGTCAAAATGGGATCCACTGCCGAGTAGTTGAGAAACAGCACCTGGCGCTGCGGCTCGCGCTCATTGTGGCGGTTGATGGCCTCGACCAGGGCCGCCGCCACCGCGGACGAGTTGCCCTGCGCGATCAAGGTGATGCCATCGTCGAGCGCGGCTTGCAGCGCGGACAGCGCCTCCTGCGGCTGCCCCTTGCTGTCGTAGCGCACGATCTGCAGCGGCCGGCGCACCCCGGGGGCGACTTCGATGCCACCACGGGCGTTGACCCGCTCGGCCGCCCACACGAGGTTGCGAAACACCGCCTCGCCGGCGTTACCCAAAGGGCCGGAGAGGTTTTCGATCAAGGCCAGCCGAATGCTCGCTTCCCCGCGCCCCATCCCGGTCTGAGCGGAGATCGACCCCATCCATCCCGCCAAGCACAGTGCGCCCGTGCGTACCAACCACTGCCGCCGTCCTGCGCGCCGTTCATATGTCATGCGTTCGATTCCTTTCTTGATGCCGTTTTCATGGGAAGGAGACTATGTCCCCGCGCGGGCCCGCGCCACCTCCCGGTACAGGAGGAACACATTCTAACGAAGGAACTCTATCGTAATTCATAATTACGAAAGCCTGTCGTATCTCTCCCCGTCGCAGCGAACGGCATGGCTCAGCCCGCCGCTGCACCGTTCGCGCCACCGAGCCGCCCCGCTCTCTAAGCAGCCTGGTCGGCCGGAAGAACCACAGCCTCTAGCGGCCAGCGAGGCAGGACATCGAAGGCCCATGCCCGATCCCCACTCGACCAGGCGCCCACCTGCCAGCGCATCGCCGCCGCCAGCGCAATCATGGCCCCGTTGTCGGTGCACAAAGCAACCTCGGGATAATGCAGCCGCCAGCCGTGGAGTGCGGCCGCATCGGCCAGTTGAGCGCGTAGGCGCCGGTTGGCCCCCACCCCGCCGGCCACGACCAAACGGTTCAACCCCGTGGCCTGCAGCGCCGCACGCGATTTGTGTACCAACACATCGACGATGGCCGCCTCGGTGGACGCGGCCAGGTCCGCCTTATGGTCCTCGAGCGCTGGGCCCAACTTGCGCGCCTGGGTCAGCACCGCGGTCTTGAGCCCAGCGAACGAAAAATCCAGATTCCCGCTGTGCAGCAGTGGCCGGGGCAGCGCGAAAGCCGTAGGGTCCCCCTGCTCGGCCATGCGCGACAGGGCGGGACCACCCGGATACCCCAGCCCTAGCACCTTGGCCGATTTGTCGAACGCTTCACCGGCGGCGTCGTCGATGGTCTCGCCCAGCAAATGGTAGCGCCCCACGCCGTCCACCCGCATCAGTTGCGTGTGTCCACCCGACACCAGCAAAGCGACGAAGGGGAAGGCCGGTGGATCGGTGCTGAGGAAGGGCGACAGCAGGTGCCCCTCCAAATGATGCACGCCGACTGCCGGTATCCCCAACGCGGCAGCCAAAGCGCACGCCACGCCCGCCCCGACCAGCAATGCCCCAGCCAGACCCGGACCGCGGGTGTAGGCCACGGCATCGAGGGCATGCAGTGCCACCCCAGCTTGGGCCAGGGCAGCCTGCGTCAAAGGCAACACACGGCGAATGTGGTCGCGACTGGCCAGCTCCGGTACCACTCCGCCATAGTCCTGGTGCATGGCCACCTGACTGTGCAGCGCGGCACCCAACAGGCGCAGCACACCCTGCGGCATCACTTCGACCAGGGCGACCCCAGTTTCGTCACACGACGATTCGATCCCCAAGATTTTCATGCGGGAACAGCCCATGGGCACGGAGCGCATGGGCTGTGATGTGTGGTGTGTGGCGGAGCGGACGGGGCTCGAACCCGCGACCCCCGGCGTGACAGGCCGGTATTCTAACCAACTGAACTACCGCTCCATTGTGGCGACCCTACGGGGATTCGAACCCCGGTACTCACCGTGAAAGGGTGATGTCCTAGGCCTCTAGACGATAGGGTCTGCGTTCGTGGTGGAGGTAAGCGGGATCGAACCGCTGACCTCTTGCATGCCATGCAAGCGCTCTCCCAGCTGAGCTATACCCCCACGGAATTGCTGTTACCGATGGTTGCATCATTGCGTGGATGTCGAAACCTGTCGTGCATCAGCAAGACTTGCATTATAGACAGTTTTTCGAGTCGTTTCGAAGACACAGACGTTTTTTTGCACCGCTGCGTCAGGCTACGGCCAGGCGCGCCAACACGTCCTCGCGCCGGTGCAACGTCAGCACCGCATCCACCGATGGGGTTTGAGTCACCCCCATCACCAGCACGCGCACCGGTATGGCCAACTGCGGCATTTTCAGACCGTGGTTGGCCAGCGTCGCCTTCAGCACCGCAGCGATGTCGGCCGTCGTCCACGGCGCATCGCTCAAACGCTGGCGCAGCTCTGCCAACGCTGGGCGCACCGCATCGGTGACGTGCTGGGCCAGGTCCTCGGCGCGCGGCATGGGCGCTTGGTAGTAGGGCTGCGCCCAGTCCGCCAGCGCTACGGTGGTATCACAGCGGTCCTTGAACAGGCCGCAGATGGCGGGCAGCCGCGCGTCGGCCTGCACACCACGGCGAGCCAACTGCTCGGCCACCAGCGGTGCCAGCCGCTCATCGGGCGTCATTTTCAGATGCTGCGCATTGACCCAGCGCAGCTTGCCCTCGTCAAACTGCGCGGCGCTGCGGCCCAGGTGGTCGAGGTCGAACCACTGTACAAACTGCTCGCGTGTGAAAATCTCGTCATCACCGTGGCTCCAGCCCAAACGCGCCAGATAGTTGATCATCGCGTCAGGCAAAAAGCCCGCGTCGCGGTACCAGGTCACCGGCTTGGCTCCATGGCGCTTGCTCATCTTCTCGCCCTGCTCGTTGAGCACGGTGGGCAGATGGGCATACACCGGAGGCTCGTGGCCCAGCGCGCGGATGATGTTGATCTGGCGCGGGGTGTTGTTGACATGGTCGTCGCCGCGGATGACGTGCGTGATGCGCATGTCGATGTCGTCCACCACGACGCAGAAGTTGTAGGTCGGCACGCCGATCTGACCCACCGGCGCCTGGCGTGCGATGACGAGGTCGTCGAGCTCGTCGTTGCGGATCTCGATGCGGCCCTTGACCTTGTCGTCCCACACCACGCTGCCCGCGAGCGGATTCTTGAAGCGGATCACCGGCAGCACGCCGCTGGGCGGCGTGGGCAGCACCTTGCCGGGCTCCGGGCGCCAGGTGCCGTCGTAGCGCGGCTTGAGCTTGGCCACCATCTGGCGCTCGCGCAGGGCATCGAGCTCCTGCGGCGTCATGTAGCAAGGGTAGGCCAGCCCTGCCTGCAGCATCTGTGCGATGACCGCGCGGTAGCGGTCCATGCGCTGCATCTGATAGTACGGCCCCTCGTCGGGGGTCAGGCCCAGCCATTCCATCGCTTCCAGGATCACGCGCACCGCCTCGTCGGTGGAGCGTTCCTGGTCGGTGTCTTCGATGCGCAGGATGAAATCGCCGCCTTGCGCGCGCGCAAACGCCCACGGGTAGAGGGCCGAGCGGATGTTGCCCAGGTGAATGAAGCCCGTCGGCGACGGGGCAAAACGGGTGCGGACACGTGACGTCATGATGGATGGGTATCGGAAGGAGGATGGCAGCAAAGCGTCAGACGAGTGCGTCCAGGCCGCGCGCCAGATCGGCGCAGAGGTCATCCAAGTGCTCCAGGCCCACCGAGACGCGGATCAGCGCCTGCGTGATGCCAGCGGCCTGGCGCTGCGCCTCCGTCAAGCGCCCGTGCGAGGTGCTGGCCGGATGCGAGCACAGCGTCTTGGTGTCGCCCAGGTTGGTCGACAGCGACGCCAGCCGCAGTGCATCCAGCACCGCAAACGCCCGCGCACGCCCCTCTTCGGGGCCAGTGGCTTTGACCTCAAATGACACGATGGCACCGCCGCAGCCGCCCTGCTGGCGCAGCGCCAGCGTATGCTGCGGATGGCTGGACAAGCCGGGGTAGTGCACGCACGCCACCGCCGGATGCGCCTGCAGCCATTGCGCCAGGGCCAGTGCGGTGGCGCTTTGCGCGCGCAGGCGCAGGTGCAGCGTCTCCAGACCCTTGAGTACCACCCAAGCGTTGAAGGGCGCCAGCGTCATGCCCGCGCTGCGCAGCACCGGCAGAAATTTTTCCTCCACCAGCGCACGCGACGCACACAGGGCACCGGCCATCACTCGCCCCTGCCCGTCGAGAAATTTGGTGCCGGAGTGGATGACGATGTCGGCACCGAACTCGGCCGGCCGCTGCAGCGCCGGCGTGGCAAAGCAGTTGTCCACCGCCAGCCAGGCACCGCTGGCGTGGGCGATATCGGCCAGCGCAGCGATGTCGCACACCTCGGTCAATGGGTTGGTCGGCGTCTCGGCCATCAGCAGCCGCGTGCGGGGTGTGATCGCGGCGCGCCAGGCGTCCAGGTCGGTCTGCGGCACGAAGCTGGCCTGCACGCCAAACTTGGCCAGGTCGGTGCCGATCAGCTTGATCGTGGCGCCGAACATCGAGCGCGAACAAACCACATGATCGCCAGACTGCAACAGGCCCAGCGCCAGCATCAGGATCGCGGCCATGCCGGAGGAGGTGGCAATCGCCGCTTCGGTCCCCTCCAGCGCTGCCAGCCGCTGCTCGAAGCTGGCAGTGGTCGGATTACCGTAGCGGCCGTAGGTGTAGCCACCCTCCTCGCCGGCAAAGCGCGCGGCAGCCGCCTCGGCACTGGGCTGCACATAGCCGCTGGTCAGATACAGGGCCTCGGCATTCTCGCCGTATGGGGAGCGTGGCACGGCCACGCGCACCGCGGCGGTCTCGGGGTGCAGCGCCACGGCTCAGACCTCCTGCGCATTGGGCAGGGTCAGGCGCGAGCCGGCACCGTCCTCGTCGGCCGGATCGGCCTTGGCGGCAGCCTGGCGCGGCGCGTTCAGCGCCGCGACGGTCTCCAGGGTCACATCGCCCGTCACATACACGCCGTCAAAGCACGACGCCTCGAAGCCGCACAGCCGCGGGTTGAGCACCGCCACCGCGCGCTTCATGGCCTCGACGTCCTGATAGATCAGCGCATCGCAGCCGATGATCTGACGCACCTCTTCCACCGTGCGTCCATGAGCCACCAACTCCTCTTGCGTCGGCATGTCGATGCCGTAGACGTTGGGATAGCGCACCGGTGGCGCGGCGCTGGCCATGAACACCTGGCGTGCGCCGGCCTCGCGCGCCATTTGCACGATTTCCCGGCTGGTGGTGCCGCGCACGATGGAGTCGTCCACCAGCAGCACATTGCGCCCGGCAAACTCGCTGGCGATGACGTTGAGCTTTTGGCGCACCGATTTTTTGCGCACCGCCTGCCCCGGCATGATGAAGGTGCGGCCGACGTAGCGGTTCTTCACAAAACCCTCGCGATAGGGGCG